>NZ_AZFI01000001.1 GCF_001435755.1 Ligilactobacillus acidipiscis DSM 15836
ATCAACACTATTTGACAAAGTCCCAGAAAAAATTATTTTTTAAACCTATCGAAAAATGATCCATCGCCCGATGGTTTTTCTCCTGAAGCAGCTGCAAGATCATGCAATGCTTCCTTTTGCTTTTTATTAAGTCTTTGTGGAGTAACGACCTTCACAGTGACACGTTCATCACCATTGCCCTTACCTCTTAAACGAGGAGCTCCCTTACCACGCAAACGGAAAGTAGTATTAGTTTGTGTTCCGGCAGGTATCGTTAGTTTGACCTTGCCATGCACAGTTTTGACTTCAATTTCATCACCAAGTGCTGCTTGTACAAAAGAAATATCCTGATCTAAATAGATCTCTGCTCCATCACGTTTATAGATCTTGCTTGGCGCAACGGTAAAGATAATATATAGATCCCCATATGGTCCGCCATTTTGACCAGCTTCACCTTGGCCTTGCAAACGCATTTGATTGCCATCTTCAACCCCTGCAGGAACCGTGACTTCGACTGCATGATTTTCTTGCACTCTACCGGTGCCATGACAAGTATCACATTTTTCCTTGATTTCTTTACCAGTACCGTTACACTTATCACATTGTTGCTGTGTCATTACACGTCCGAGTGGTGTTTGACGCTGAACCTGAATAAACCCACGGCCACCACATTTAGAACAAGTCTCCGGCGATGTGCCCGGTTTAGCACCGTTCCCGCCGCAAGTCTTACACTGTGCCTCACGCGTATAATCAACAGTCGTTTTCTTACCAAAAATAGCTTCCTCAAAAGTGAGATGCATCTCATATTGCAAGTCGCGTCCCTGACGAGGACCATTTTGATTTCGTTCACGGCCGCCGCCACCAAAGAATGAACCAAAAATATCGTCAAATCCACCAAAATCACCAAAACCGCCTTGGTCAAAGCCGCCGAAGCCGCCACCACCAAAACCGCCTTGTTGGTCAGTTGAGCCAAATTGATCATATTGAGCTTTCTTTTTCTCATCACCCAAAATATCATAGGCTTCGTTAACTTCTTTAAATTTTTCCTCTGCGCCCGGTTCATGATTTAGATCCGGGTGATACTTCTTAGATAATTTCCGGTATGCTTTCTTTATTTCATCAGCAGAAGCATCCTTGGAAACTCCAAGAACTTCATATGGATCTTTTTGCTCAGCCATATCCGTCCTCCAAATTAATTCATCTTACGTCCCTTTAGCTTATCACATCTATATCCAAATAAAAAGCCAAAGTCCACTAACGGACTTCGACCTTTTAAATTACAGCTAACTAATTAGTTCTTGTCGTCCGGATCGACTTCTTTAAAATCACCGTTTACGGTACCGTCATCATTGGAACCATTGTTATCTGATGACGAATTATCAGCAGCACCGTCTTGAGCTTTTTGGGCATCCTGAGCTTGTTGATAAAGTTTAACTGACATATCCTGGACTAATTTAGTTAAGTCATCTTTCTTAGTCTTCATGTCGTCAACATTATTTGCTTCTTGAGCCTTCTTCAACTCATCACGAGCATCTTTGATCTTTTGAACTTCGTCTTCACCGACAGCTTTGTTGTCTTTGACTTCATCCAAAGTCTTATCCGTCTGGAAGATCAGTTGATCGACTTCATTTTTCAAGTCAACTTCTTCTTTACGCTTCTTGTCGTTCTCTTCGTTTTCTTTAGCTTCATTGACCATACGATCAATTTCTTCATCAGAAAGGCCGGAAGAACTCTTGATAGTGATCTTTTGTTCTTTATTTGTGCCAAGGTCCTTAGCAGAAACATTAACAATACCGTTCTTATCAATATCAAATGAAACCTGGATCTGTGGAACACCACGAGGAGCAGCAGGAATATCTGTCAATTGGAAACGACCTAATGTCTTATTATCTGCAGCCATTGGACGTTCACCTTGTAAAACATGAATATCTACAGCTGGTTGGTTATCTGCAGCCGTTGAAAATGTCTGTGACTTCGATGTTGGGATCGTAGTATTACGATCGATCAACTTAGTGAAGACACCGCCCATTGTTTCAATACCTAATGAAAGTGGTGTAACATCAAGTAAAACAACATCCTTAACATCACCAGTGATCACACCGGCTTGAATAGCAGCACCTAAAGCGACAGCTTCGTCAGGGTTAACCGATTCGTTTGGTTGATGACCAGTTTCTTTTTCAACTAATTCCTTAACAGCAGGGATACGTGTTGAACCGCCGACCAAAATAACTTCATCAATATCACCAGTCGACAAATCAGCATCAGATAGGGCATTTCGAACAGGAATACGTGTTCTTTCAACCAAATCAGCTGTTAATTCATTAAACTTAGCACGTGTCAATGTTGTTTCCAAATGCAAAGGCCCTGCTTGTCCAGCAGTAATAAATGGCAAAGAAATTTGGGCTGAAGAAATACCAGAAAGGTCTTTTTTAGCTTTTTCAGCAGCATCCTTTAAACGTTGCATTGCCATCTTGTCCTTAGAAAGGTCGATCCCATTTTCTTGTTTAAAGTTATCAACTAACCAGTTGATGATCTTATTATCGAAATCATCACCACCAAGGTGTGTATCACCATTAGTAGAAAGTACTTGGAATACCCCATCACCTAATTCAAGGATAGAAACATCAAATGTACCACCACCAAGGTCATAAACCATGATCTTTTCGTCTTTGCCAGTTTTATCTAAACCATAAGCTAAAGCCGCAGCAGTAGGTTCGTTAACAATTCTTTCAACTTTCAGACCAGCAATTTTACCAGCGTCTTTAGTTGCTTGACGTTGTGAATCATTAAAGTATGCAGGAACAGTAATAACTGCTTGAGAAACTGATTCACCCAAATATGATTCTGCATAATTTTTAATGTGTTGTAAAATCATAGCAGAAATTTCTTGTGGAGTATATTCCTTGCCGTTGACCGAAACTTTATAATTTTCTTCTCCCATGTGACTCTTGATCGAAGAAACTGTATCTGGGTTAGTGATGGCCTGGCGTTTAGCAACTTCACCAACTTGTGTTTCACCATCTTTAAAGGACACTACAGAAGGAGTTGTCCGATTTCCTTCAGGATTAGTGATGATCTTTGCATCTTTACCTTCAAGAACAGCAACTGCAGAGTTTGTGGTCCCTAAATCAATACCAATAACTTTTGACATACAATTCTACCTCTCTTAAAAATTAATTTTTCAATATTTTTAATAACATTATTTATTGTGCAACAACTACCATTGCAGGCCTTAAGACACGGTCTTTAAGCATATATCCTTCTTGATAAACTTCAACAACTGTGTCTGCTTTTTGCCCTTTTTGCACTGGCACTGTTTTAACAGCCTGATGGAAGTTAGGGTCAAACTTTTCATTCAAAGAATTCATTTTAACGACGTGATTGTTTGAAAGTGCGTTTTGAATATCGTTGGCAACCATTTCTACGCCCTTTTTCAACTGCTTAGAGCTTTTATCATCAACTTCAATTTCTAAAGCACGTTTCAAATTATCAACAGCCGGCAAAATTGCCTTTGCAATCTCTTGACCTTGATATCTTAACAAGCGTTCCTGCTCTTTTTTATAGCGGTTTTGCATATTAACTATCTCGGCTTCTGCACGTAAATACTTATCTTCTGTCTCATCCAGCTTTTGGGATAGTTCATCTATTTTAGCTTGTTTTGTATCAATCTTTTTTGTTTGAGCTTCTTCATTATTAACTGCTTTGTTGCCATCTTCTGGTTGTTTCACTGCAGCATCTGAAGCAGAGTCTTTCTTTACTTTCTCAGGTTTTTCGCTCAAATTTTTTTCATCGGCCAAATTAACACCCCTTTTCTTTAATCATTAAAGTCACGATAATAATTGCTGAGCCGCTGTGATAGTTCAGACCGCAACGCATCAATTAAACCCAAGGCCTTAGAATATTGCATGTTTGTTGGTCCTAGAATGGCAATTAAACCTTCGCCATTATTACCATCGTGATATTTAGCAGAAATCAGACTATAATCGGTCAACACATTATCATCCGCTAATTCATCACCGATCATCACAGCAAAATCACGTTTAGTATTCAAGAGTTCGCCTAAACTAGAGCTGTGATCGACAAAACTATAAATCGATTTGACCTGCTCAATATTATCGCTGGTCAAATAATTCAACAAGTTTTTCTTGCCGTCGACAAAGACTTGCTGATGAAAAGCCCGACTCAATACATTATCAAAGACATCTAGCAAACTGATCGATCCACGTAAATAATTACGTAGCTTAGGCGCATTCGATTGCAGCCTAGCACTCACTTCTTCGATCGGTAAGCCAACAACTTCTTCATTGATCAAACGAACGACCGCTTCTAATTGATCACCATGGATACCCAAGGGTACATTGTAGACTTGGCTGTCCACAGTGCCATCATTAGTTACCATGATCAACATTACCTGGGAACTGCCCAAAGGCACCAAACGAAATCCTTCAAGCTTGACATCTTTCGAACCAGGTTTTAAAGAAATTGCCGTATAATCTGTCATTTCAGACAAAAGCCTTGCAGACATAGCAATGATTTCGTCGACCTTCGAAAAATTGTTAGCCAGTGCACTATGAATAACTTCCAGGGCGCTTTGATCGATTTTAGTTGGCTTGACCAAATTATCGATATAGTAGCGATAACCGCTTAACGATGGAACTCTTCCAGAACTTAAATGTTCTTTCATAATATACCCAGCTTGCTCTAAAACAGCCATCTCATTCCTGATCGTCGCAGAACTGACATGTACAGGTAATTGCTCTTGCAATTTTTTTGAGCCGATCGGCTGACCGACATTAGCATAGTCCTGAATGATCGTCTCCAAAATCAGTAATTGTCTTTCTGTTAACATCACAATCACCTCTTTTTTAGCACTTAACACTCTTGAGTGCTAAGTCAATTATTAATATACACGACATTAATTGAAACGTCAAGAAAAGTCAATGTTTTTTGCGAACTTTTCATTTAGCCTTACAAGCTTGTGTTAAAGCTTCTACTGGGGACTTATCCTGCAAAAATTCACGAGATTTTTTTTCATCTTTTTTCATTTGGTTAATCAATTCCTCGACACCTGAAAACTTGACTGAGGAGCGTAAGTACTTGAACCATTGAACTCTCACATTTTTATCATAGAAATCACACTTAACATCGAACAAATTAATTTCAACAGTCAAATCATTGCTGAGCCCAAAAGTTTCGTTGTGACTAACAGAAGCCATTCCATCGAACCATTCATTATCTATATTCACTTTAACTGCATAGACACCGATCGCCGGAAGTTTTTGCCGCAAGGCACTATCAACATTGATCGTGGGAAACCCTAACTTTCGCCCACGTGCTTTACCATGAACAACAGTACCCGAAATTTCAAAAGGATAACCTAACAATTCATTGACTTTCATCATTTTTCCTTGATCTAAAGCATGCTTGATTTGTGTCGAGCCCACTTTTTCAGAACCGTCTTGCAACTCTGGCACTTCACATACCCTAAATCTACCAGCTGCATAATCAACTAAAGTTTTCATGTTCGCCACACTGGCTTTGCCATAAGTAAAATCAAACCCCGCCACTGCTTCAACTACATTCAAACCAACTATATATTTATTTACAAAATCTTTTGGACTCATTGGTACTAAATTTTGATTAAATTCAACTACGTAAGTTAGGTCAACACCAATTTTTGAAAATAATTCTAGTTTACGATTCAAGAGCGTCAAATAGCGTACCTTTGCTGGATCAAGATCTTGATAGGCAATTTTTGGATAACGATCAAAGGTCATGACTGCTAACTTAATGTTTTTTTCTTGGGCTATTTTTTTAGCAGTCTTAATAACCCTTTGATGTCCACGGTGGACGCCGTCAAAAAAACCTAATGCTAGAACAATTGGTTCAGAAGGTATTAGGTCTTTATCGTATGGCTCTGATAAATTAATAACTTGCATTTTCATTCCTCTTTCAGACTAAATCTATCATTTGCTCAGGTTGATATCTTTTTTTAGGCCTGTTGTAAAAATAAACACACCGTGCACGCCCCTCATAAAACAAAACAAGTTTGTTTTGCAGTTCACCTTTAAGTTGGTTTTGCACACTTTCGGGACTTAAAAAGCCGCCATTTTGAATGATCTTCCATTCATCAACAGATAATTCGTACTGCGGATATTTTTTCAAGGCGTGACTGACGGGCTTTAAAATTTGTTCCAGCTGTTGTTCATCCATTTCACTTAACTTTTTTAAGCTAATCGATTCCTCAATTGAAAAACCACCACTTTTTAGTCTAGTTAAGTCAGACATCACTGCAGGTACACCTAATTTTTTCCCTAAATCAACCGCTAGTGTCCGTACATATGTCCCCTTTTGACAACCAACTTCAAAAAAGATTTTTTGTTGTTTTTTTTCCTGATCGTAAACTGTTGGACTGGTTTGTTTGAAATAGTCTACGGTCACTTGACGCTCAGGCCGTTTGACCGGTTCATTGTGCCGAGCGTAATCGTATAGACGGCGGCCGTTAACTTTAATAGCTGAGTACATCGGTGGGATCTGAATCTGCGTACCCGTCAACTCTCTCATCTTTTCGTCTATTTGGTCGGCAGATATTCGTTTTTCAATTTCTTCTTTAGTAATAATTTTTCCTTCAAGATCTTCAGTTTCGGTCGCAAATCCTAATGTGATCTCTCCTTGATATATTTTACCAGAATCCATTAAATAGTTAACGACCTTGGTTGCTTTTCCAATACATATTGGTAAAACGCCATCAACATTAGGATCTAGTGTTCCTGAATGACCAACTTTACCTGTTTTGAAGATTTTCCTGCACTTGAAAACTGCGTCATTACTTGTCATTCCTCTTTCTTTATATAAAGGCAAAATA
The DNA here is from genome assembly GCF_001435755.1 of Ligilactobacillus acidipiscis DSM 15836. Taxonomy (GTDB): domain Bacteria; phylum Bacillota; class Bacilli; order Lactobacillales; family Lactobacillaceae; genus Ligilactobacillus; species Ligilactobacillus acidipiscis. The sequence continues at coordinate 6,845 of NZ_AZFI01000001.1, forward strand.
CCTTCCATCAAAATCCCCTCATTTTTGGTCACTAATTTTTTCTGTTCTAAAATTGGTTTACTTTAAAAGCAACCGCGTCTTTTTTTAAAAGAAAACCGCTACAAAACAATGTTTTGCAGCGGCCTGTCGTCAAAGATGTTTTAGGTATGGGACAACTTGATTTTTCTAGTTATCCATCAAAACACCTTCAGTAATATCTATTGTTCCTCCTGATGCAGCTTACGCAACAATTCATCAATATGCTCACCATATCGTTCTGATTTATCCTGTTTGAATTCAATTTCTGGAGTAACATAAATGCTTAATCTATGTCCCAGTTCTCCTCTGATCAAACCTGTAGCCTTTTTTAAGCCTTTGGCTGTTTTCTCCTGATCAGAAGCCAAATCAGACAAAATACTGTAATATATTGTCGCCTGTTGCAGATCACCAGTGACATCAACGCCTGTGATCGTCACACCTTGAATACGTGGATCACGGACACGTTTTTGCAATATATCATTGACTTCACGCTGAATTTCTTGCGCTAATCTGCCAACACGTATCTGTTGTGCCATCATTATCCTCCTTTAAATTCTTTGCAAGGTTAATAATAGCCGTCAGTCAGCTATTATCGAACTGGTACTTCTTCCATAATATATGACTCGATTTGATCTCCAACCTTGATATCATTATATTTTTCGATCATCAAGCCGCATTCATAACCTTGTTTAACTTGTTTAACATCATCTTTAAAGCGTTTCAAACTAGCCAAATTACCCTCATAAATCACAATACCATCACGGATCACACGGACACCACTATCACGTTGGATATAACCGTTAGTGACAAAACCGCCACCGATTGTACCAAGCTTAGAAACTTTATAAGTCTCACGGATCTCAACTTGACCTGTGATTTTTTCTTCATACTCGGGTTCAAGCATCCCTTTCATAGCAGTCTCTATCTCATCGATTGCTTTATAAATAACATTATGCAAACGAATATCAACTTTATCAGACTCAGCTTGAGCACGAGGTGTAGGACGGACATTAAAGCCGACAATAATTGCGTTAGAAGCCTCTGCTAAAGTAACATCACTTTCATTAATAGCACCAACAGCTTCATGAATAATATTGACCCGGACACCTTCAACATCGATTTTCTTGAAACTTTGTGCTAAAGCTTCTACAGAGCCTTGAACGTCCGCCTTAATGATCACGCTAACTTCTTTCATTTCCCCTTCTTTTAAGGCATCAAACAAATTGTCCAAAGTTACATGGTTAGTCTTTTGACGTTCACGTAAAACTGCTTGTTCAGCACGTTTTTCACCGGCCGCACGTGCAGTTTTTTCATCATCAAAGGCCACAAATCTGTCCCCTGAATCAGGGACGTCACTGAGTCCAGTAATTTCAACAGGAGTTGCCGGAGTTGCTTCCTTGATTCGTTTGCCACGAGCATTTGTCATCGTCCGAACGCGACCAAAGGTATCTCCAACAACGATTGGATCACCAGTATGCAACGTACCTTGCTGTACAAGCAGTGAAGCAACTGGGCCCTTGCCTTTATCCAAACGTGCTTCGATCACAGAGCCAGCCCCATGTTGTTCTGGGTTAGCCTTTAATTCGAGCATTTCAGATTCTAGTAAGATCATATCCAATAATTCATCAATGTTTTTACCAAATTTGGCAGAAATTTCAACGAAAATCGTATCGCCGCCCCAACTTTCAGGGATCAACTCATATTCAGCCAGCTGTTCCATAACATGATTAGGGTTAGCTCCCGGCTTATCGATCTTATTCACAGCTACGATGATCGGTACATCAGCAGCTTTAGCATGGTTGATAGCCTCGATCGTCTGCGGCATAACACCATCATCTGCAGCAACTACCAGAATAGTAATATCAGTGATATCCGCACCACGAGCACGCATATTAGTAAAGGCAGCATGACCTGGAGTATCCAAGAATGTGATCGTCTTATCATCATGATGCAATTGATAAGCACCGATATGCTGCGTGATACCTCCAGCTTCTCCCTCAGTAATATGAGAATTACGCAACCTATCAAGCAAGGTTGTTTTACCATGGTCAACATGTCCCATGATCGTAACAACTGGTGGTCTTGATACTAAATGCTCTTGGTTTTTCTGTTCATCTTCAAAGAACTTGTCGATATTAGAAACATCAACTTGAACTTTTTCTTCAGCTTCGATCCCATAATCTGCAGCCAAGATCTCGATCGTATCCTTATCAAGAGATTGGTTTTGGTTGACCATCACGCCCATCATAAAGAGTTTCTTGATGATCTCAGCAGGTTCACGGTGAATCTTTTTTGCAATATCAGCTACATTCATTCCGACTGTATAGATCAATTTGTCTGGCAATGGTTTATTCTTACGTTGTGAAACAGGATTATGCTTGATCTTCACATTGCGATTATTCTTGCGGTTATTATTGCGCCGATTCTTCTTTTTAAAATTCTTGTTACGATTGTTATTGTTGTTATTTGAATTGTTAAAACGATTATTTGAACGCGGGTTTCCTGAGCGTACATTACGCGTTCCATTATTTTTGGAGCTATTTTCATTCTTAGAATGATTATTTTGATTATTTACCGGACGGTTATTTGAACCATTATGTTCAGGTTTGCCTGAATTATGGTTTTGACTATGCTGTTTTGAGCCGTTATTTCTGGCATTTCTATTTCCATTCTGTTGATTTTTTGGAGCAACGGCCTTTTTAGCATGCTCATTTTTCTTATTGTTATTTGTTTTTTGCGCAGGAGCTTTTTTCTTAGGTTGATAAAATTCCCGAATCTGCCGCTCTTCGTTTTCACCTAAAACCGACATATGATTTCCAACACTAAAACCCTTATCTTCTGCAACTTTAATAATATCTTTGCTGTTTACATTTAATTCTTTCGCTAACTCATAAATTCGTTTTTTGCTCATACCATCAACCTCCGATTAGATTCTGCGGAGCATCTGTCCGACCGCAACGAATCAAACGATACTCCGTTTGATCCGCCTAAGTCGACAGTAACTCAAGCATTTTACGACCGAAGCCCCTATCAGTCACAGCGATCACACTTCTTTTTTGTCCGATCGCATTACTAAGCTCAAGCTCGTTAAAAGCTTGAGATAAACTAACATTATAGCTACGGCACTTGTCATTAAATCTTTTACGTGTATTTTCGGCACAGTCACTTGCTACAAAAACTACAGTGACCTTTTGTGCGCGCACTTGTTTTAGAACCTTGTCTGTTCCCGTGGTAATTTTTCTAGCTCGTTGTGCGAGACCCAGCAGATTCAAAACTTTTTGTTTATTTTCCATCGCCAAATAATTCCATCCGTGCAACCTGATGATCAACGTAGGCAATTAATTCTTCATAAAATGAAGGATCGATTTTAATGCCAAAGGTCTTATCAAAAGTTTTGTCTTCACGTGCTTTTTTCGCAATAGCTACATCTAAACGAATATACGCACCACGGCCCTGTTTTTTTCCAGTCGGGTCGATACTAACTTCATTTTCTTTGTTCTTAACGACTCGGACTAATTCTTTTTTAGGAAACATTTCGCCAGACACAATATCCTTACGCATTGGAATTTTTTTTGCCATTGTAGGCCACCTCCTAAACTAATTATCAGAATCCGGATTGGCATCGTTTGTTTCAGCAGAAGCTTCTATTGAAATTTCCTTGCCATCGTCTTCAACTTGTGTTTGTGTATCACTTTCTTGTTCTGGTGTATCATCTTGTACAGCAAACTCAGCGGATACTTTCTGCTCATCAAGTTCTTGCATATCAGATTCAGATTTAATATCGATCTTATAGCCGGTTAATCTTGCAGCCAAACGAACATTTTGTCCACGTTTGCCGATTGCCAAAGAAAGTTGATCATTTGGCACAACAACAGTACATACGTGCTCATTTTCAGGGTCAAAGCGGACTTCCAAAACATCTGCGGGATTCAAAGCATTAGAAATAAAGTCTGCCGGTTCCTCTTCCCACTGGACGATGTCCATATTCTCGCCTTTAAGTTCATTAACGATCGTTTGGATCCGTTCCCCCCGCGGGCCAACACAAGTTCCGACTGGATCAACGTTTTCATTGTTGGAACGCACGGCTACTTTAGCTCGGTCACCTGCTTCTCGCGCAATTGAAACAATTTCAACAGTTCCATCATAAATCTCAGGGATCTCCTGCTCAAATAATCGCTTCAAAAGATCCGGATGTGAACGGCTAACAAACACTTGTGGTCCCTTGGAAGAATTTTCAACTTTGTAAATGTAAACCTTGATTCGATCATGGGAATTGTACTCTTCACCTTCGATTTGATCTTGACGCGATAACAAAGCTTCGACCTTACCCAAGTTAACATAAATATAACGATTATCCCGCCGTTCAACTTCACCAGTTACAATTTCATTTTCATATTGAATGTACTGATTATAGATAATGTTATGTTCTTCTTCACGTACTCTTTGCATGATCACTTGCTTAGCAGTTTGAGCTGCGATCCGTCCAAAATCTTTAGGTGTAACTTCAAAACGGATAGTGTCGCCAACTTCATAAGCTTTATTCAAATCAAGAGCATCTTTTAAACTAACTTCCAAACGAGAATCAAAGACTTCATTTACGACTTCCTTGACTGCATAGACATGGATGTTGCCCTTAGCTTTATCAAATTCAACTTCTACATTCTGAGCCTGCCCATAATTACGTTTATAAGCAGAAACCAATGCATTTTCTAACGCTTCGATCACAATTTCTTTTTTGACGCCCTTTTCAGTTTCTAAAGAATCTAAGGCTTCAAGTAATTCCTTGCTCATTTTATTTTACTCCTTGTTTTAAACTTTACTAAAATTCGATTGCTAAGCGCGCTTTGGCAACTTTTTTGCGTGGAATAACAACTTCCTTTGTCCGAGTTTTATCACGATATTCTATCGTTAACTCGTCAGCTGTCAAGTTGACCAAATGCCCTTCATATTGCTTATTGCCAGCGACCTTTTCATACAAAGTTACGAAAATATTCGCTTGCTTTTCAGCAGCTTTTTCAAAATCTTTGTCTTTTTTTAAAGGACGCTCTGCCCCAGGAGAAGAAACCTCCAAGTAGTAAGCTTGTTGAATCGGATCTGGGTCGCAAGCATCCAACTTTTCACCAAGTTCATCACTGACCAATGCACATTCATCGATCGTGATACCACCTTCTTTATCAATAAAGACCCGTAAATACCAATTCTGACCTTCCTTAACAAATTCAACATCAACTAATTCAAAATGATATTTTCCCAAGATAGGTGTTACTAAATCTGATACCGTTTCAACGACACTGCTCACGCCTTGTCCTCCTTGTCAATAAAATTTTATGATAAAATAATCTTTCTCTGATCGTTTCCAATAAAAAGAGTGAGCATTTCTGCCCACTCATTACGAGTTATCAAGTTACTGTTTAAATCTTAGCATAGTCCCCTAAAAAAAGCAAGTCAATCAGCTTTATGACACCATTACAGCCGCTGATCTCTCAGTTTTAAAATAAATTATCAAACAAACTAAGCTGATTTTCGTCAGGGAGATCATCTAAAACATGATTTTCAGTCATATATTCAATCAAAGTATTAGAAACTTTACCTCTTTTTGACAAATCTTCTTTAGATAGAAATTCTTGTTCTTCACGTGCAGCAACGATTTGTTTAGCAGCATTCAAGCCTAAACCTGGAATGGCTGAGAATGGTGCTAATAAAGTATCTCCGTCAATAATTAACCAGTCAGCTGCGTCGGAACGCTTGAGATCGACCATCTTAAACTTGAAGCCGCGTTCAAGCATTTCATTGGCTAATTCTAAGACTGTCAGCAAATTCTTTTCCTTAGTCGAAGCATCATTACCCTTGGAATTGATTTCGGACATCGCTGCTTTAACAGATTCTTTACCATGTACCATTGAGACCAGGTCAAAGTCATCCGCACGAACAGAAAAATATGCTGCATAATAAACCAATGGGAAATAAACTTTAAAGTAGGCGATCCGCAACGCCATCAAAACGTAGGCAGCCGCATGGGCTTTCGGGAACATGTACTTGATTTTTAAACAAGCCCCAATATACCATTCAGGAACTTCAGCTTCACGCATTTTAGCTTGCCATTCGTCAGGGATCCCACGCCCTTTTCTAACATGTTCCATGATCTTAAACGCCAGATCAGATTCAACACCCATGTGGATCAGATCCATCATAATATCATCACGACAACCAATAACTTCTGGCATGGTGACGGTTTTATTTTTGATCAATTCTTCAGCATTTCCTAACCAAACATCAGTCCCGTGTGAAAGACCCGATATTTTTAATAGTTCGGCAAAAGTTTTTGGGTGTGTTTGATCCAACATACCCCGAACAAAACGTGTTCCAAATTCAGGGATCCCTAAAGTACCAGTTTTAGACTGGATCTGGTCTTCAGTTACTCCTAAAATATCTGTACCTGAAAACAAGGCCATGACTCCAGGATCATCCGTCGGTATCGATTTTGGTTCGATCCCAGAAAGATCTTGCAGCATTCTGATCATTGTCGGATCATCATGACCTAAAATATCCAGTTTCAAAATATTATCGTGAATCGAATGGAAATCAAAGTGAGTTGTTTTCCATGTAGCACTGGTATCGTCAGCTGGATATTGAATCGGGGTAAAATCGTAAATATCCATGTAATCAGGCACAACCAAGATACCAGCCGGATGTTGTCCGGTCGTTCGTTTAACACCGGTAGCCCCTTTAGCTAAACGATCGACTTCTGCGCTACGAATGTTTTGTTCAGTATCACGTTCATATGCTTTAACGTAACCATAAGCCGTTTTATCCGCAACCGTACCAATAGTCCCGGCACGATAAACATTCTTTTCACCAAACAAGACCTTTGTATAGTTATGCGCGATCGACTGATAGTCGCCAGAAAAGTTCAGATCAATATCAGGGACCTTATTTCCCTTAAAACCTAAGAATGTCTCAAAGGGGATGTCTTGGCCGTCTTTGACCAAGTGGGTTTTGCACTCAGGACAATCTTTGTCAGGTAAATCAAACCCTGACCCATATTCACCGTTTGTAAAAAACTGATTCCATTGGCAGTTAGGACAGCGATAATGCGGCGGTAAAGGATTAACCTCGGTGATTCCTGACATCGTAGCAACTAGGCTGGAACCAACAGATCCCCGAGAACCAACCAAATAACCATCTTTATTAGATTTATAAACTAATTTTTGAGAAATCAAGTAAATCACAGAAAAACCATTACCAATAATCGATTTTAATTCCTTAGCCAAACGATCTTCGACGACCTCTGGTAATTTATTTCCATACAACTCATGAGCCTTATTCATAGTCAAATTTTTTATATCATCTTCAGCGCCTGGCATTTTAGGTGTGTACAGCTTGTCTTTCACAGGTGAGATCTCATCACACATCTCTGCGATCTGTGTGGGAGAATCCACGACAACTTCCTCGGCTGTTTCTTCACCTAAAAAGGCAAATTCATCCAGCATTTCATCAGTAGTACGAAAATGGGCATCAGGGAGCTGACGTAATCTGTTCAGCGGATTAGCACCACTTTGTGAGTGGATCAAGATCTTACGGTAAATCGCATCTTCTTTATTCATATAGTGGACGTCACCAGTTGCTGCTACAGGGATTTTTAATTCATGAGCTAGCTGGATCATATTTTTAATAATTTCTTCCAAATTAGCTGTATCTTTGACTAGTTCCTGTTCGAGTAAAGGGGCGTATAGCGGTTTAGGCTGAATTTCAAGGTAATCATAGTAGCGTGCTTTTTCCTTAGCAGTTTCATAACCCTTTTGCATCATAGCAGTGAAAACTTCTCCATTTGCACATGCTGATCCGACCAACAACCCTTCCCGATACTTATTTAAAATTGACCGAGGTATTCTGGGAACTCGATAGAAATAATCTGTCATTCCCGCAGATACAGCTTTAAACAGATTCTTTAAGCCGTCCTGAGTTTGAGCCAATATGACTGCATGAAAGGGATGTTCATGCTTATAGGCATCATTTTCACCAGCATGATCATTCAGTTGATCATGATACTCAACTCCAAACTTCTCAACTGCGTCTTTAAGCATCGCAAAGTAAATAAATCCTGTCGCTTGTGCATCATAAATCGCACGGTGGTGATGTTCAAGGTTAACATTCAATTTTTTGGCCAGATTGTTTAGCTGAAATCTCTTCATTTCCGGGTACAAAACCCTCGCAAATGGCAAAGTGTCGATCCAAGGCTCCGAAATTTCTGCCAAATTATGACGTGCATACCCAGTATTCATGAAATCTACATCAAAAGTTGCGTTATGTCCGACAATAATGGTGCCTTTACAAAATTCTTGGAACATTTTGAAAACTTCTTCTTCGCTCTTTGAGCCTTTAACCATGTCATCGGTAATACTAGTTAAATTGATCGTAGTCTGCGACAAAGGATGACCAGGATCGATAAATTGCTCAAAAGTATCGATCACATTACCATCTTTCATTTTAACAGCCGCCAACTCAATAACTTTATCATAGCGAGCTGATAAACCTGTAGTTTCAGTATCAAAGACAACATATGTGGCATCTTTAAGTAAAACATGCTGGTCGTTATAAGCGATGGGTGTCCCGTCATCGACCACGTTAGCTTCAACACCATATAAAATCTTGACCCCATTTTGTTCGCCGGCACTATGAGCTTCAGGGAAGGCCTGCAGTGTTCCATGGTCGGTCACCGCGATTGCTTTTTGTCCCCAGTCGGCAGCTTGTTTGACATAACTAGAAATGCTATTAGTGGCATCCATCGCACTCATATTTGTATGCAGATGTAATTCGACTCTTTTTTTATCAGTTGGCGCCAGATCTTGACGTTTGGGGTGAGAAACAGAGTTTAAGTCATAAGCATTCACGACCAGATCGTGCATATAAGTATCTTCCTGTACACTGCCACGAACTTTGATCCAGCTGCCTTCTTCGATCGCAGCAAACATCGCTTCATCATTTTCATCACGCGAAAACTTCTTTACAACAAACGAAGAACTATAATCTGTGATTTTTAAGATCAATAATTGTCTTTCAGACCGTAAGACACGTACCTCCTTATCGAAGACATAGCCTTGAATTACAACTGAACGCTCTTCTTCCGTGATGTCGACCATTTGGCGCGGTTCAATATCACTTGAGATTTTCTTACCCAGTTGAATTGGACCATCGATCTGAGGAAGTTCTTTTTTATTCTTACGAGCCTCTTTTTGTTGATTTTGTTTCTGGATCGCTTGAATAGCCTTTTGTGCAAGTTCTGCATCACTTTTAGCCTTTTTTTCCTTGTGTTCGTCTATTTTATCCTGGGAGGCAGATTCATCCACTAAAGTCGTAATATTTTGCGGCGGAAAACCAACCTTACGATAGGTATCTTCTATCGGACCTAAAGCCTGATTAACTAAAAAATCCTTGATTATTTCATTATCTGCAAGTAACATGACACGTCCATCCTGCAAATAAGGCACTTTTCCCTCACATAGACTTTGTGTCAAGTTAGACCGCAAACCGCTATTAGCGATAACCCACTGCCAATAATCGCCTAACTTTCGATTCGTTACTTCAGGAGCCGTCGCATTAATTGCGATCGTTGTTTGTGCTATTCCTTGAAAAGCAGAACTTAAATGTTGTTGCAACTGAATAAATAATTGAAATGGCAAAATATCAGTTAAATTTATTATAAAATCCCAGCGCTTAGACACTTGATGAACTTCAACACGAGAAATACTGCCATTTTCAAAATAGCCTGTGTCTTCTGGCTGCAACTGCAGATCGATCTGCTGCAATAACTTAGTCAGCATCTCTTTTTTACTTAATTCCAAATTTGCTCCCCTCTCTCCTAGATTTTGTTCCATTACTTATTTACGGATACTGTTTCATCTTCTATAGATAAAGACAGCCGAAACATTAAACGCGTTTCGGCCTGTCAATTTCTATTGTTCTTGATCTGCATTAAGCAAAATACTAAGTGAACTCAAAAGTTCTCCTGTCTGAACTTCCAATGTTTCACCAGTTTTACGTAATTTGATTTCAACGATCTGCTCGGCAGCCTTCTTCCCCACCGTGATCCGTACTGGCAAACCGATCAAGTCTGCATCAGCAAACTTAACGCCCGCACGTTCTTTTCGATCATCCAGTAAAACTTTGTAACCGGCCTGTTCCAGCATTTCTGTAACGTGCTCCGCTAAATCAGCTTGTTCGGCCTTTTTACTGTTAACTGGGACCACGTGAACATCAAATGGAGCTAAAGAACGTGGCCAGATAATACCATTATCATCACAATGCTGCTCAACAATGGCTGATAAAAGGCGTGAAACACCAATTCCATAGCAGCCCATCTTGACTGGGACCTGACGTCCATTTTCATCCAAGACAGTAGCACCCATATCTTTTGAATAACGTTCTCCAAGCTTAAAGATATGCCCGATCTCGATCCCGTGTTGAAATTTCAAAACTCCTTCGCCATCCGGAGAAATATCTCCCTCTTGAACTAGACGCAGGTCAGTGTATTCGGCTACCTCAAAATCTCGACCAATATTAGCATTCAAATAATGGAAGCCGTCTTCATTAGCACCAACGCCAACGTTAACCATACCTTCTACATCCAAATCGGCAATTACCTTGAGATCAGTAATACCAATTGGCCCTAGAGATCCAAAACCGGCACCAAAATATTCTTGAGCTTCCTCGTTAGTTCCTGGACGAACATCCAAAGCTGAAAAGTAGTTTTTCAATTTTGTTTCATTGACCTGATCATCACCGCGCATCAAAACAACAACAGCTTCACCATCGATCACATATAATAATGTTTTAACTTCGCTGCTTGTTTCGATCTGTAAATATTGTGCGACTTCATCGATCGTTTTGGCACCAGGTGTTGCAACTTTTTCAAGTTTTTGTGGTGTTTCATGTGACTTTTTAGCAACTCGAAGATTTTTAGCCATTTCTAGATTAGCCGCATAATCACTTGCGTCAGAGTAAACAACGACATCTTCACCGATCGGAGCCATCGCCATAAATTCCTTAGAATCTTTTCCTCCCATTTGACCAGAATCAGCTAAGATCCCACGAAAGTTTAAACCAGTCCGTTCAAAGATCCTAGTATAAGCCTGATTCATATTTTGGAAAGTTTGATTTAAGCTTTCATCATCAACATGAAAAGAATAAGCATCCTTCATCAAAAACTCACGCCCGCGTAATAAGCCAAACCGTGGTCTTCTTTCATCGCGGTATTTCATTTGAATCTGATATAAAGTTAACGGTAATTTTTTATATGATTTGATAGTATCGCGAATAATAGAAGTAAATGTTTCCTCATGAGTTGGGCCTAAAATCAATTCACGCTCATGACGATCCTTTAATTTATAAAGATCTGGGCCATATGCCTCGTACCGTCCGGTTTCTTTCCAAAGTTCCGCCGGCAAAACAGCTGGGACTAACATTTCAACTGCATTGATCTTATCCATTTCTTCGCGAATAATTTTTTCAATATTTTGCAGGACCATATTCGCTAATGGCAAATATGCATACATTCCCGCTGTGATCTGCTTAATATATCCAGCCCGCAGCATTAACTGATGACTTTTAGCCTCAGCATCGCTAGGCACTTCTTTTAAAGTTGGGATCAACAATTGCGATTGTTTCATGTACTAACTTTCTCCTCTCAGTTCTCAAACAAATAATACCTAGAAAAAATATCGTTGAATATCATTCCAAGTGACTAATATCATTAAAAGCATCATAAACCCAAAACCAATCAATGTGATCAAGGTTTCTTTACTTGGATCAAGTGGTTTACCGCGAATTGCTTCAATAATATTCAGTAATAGTTTACCACCATCTAACGCTGGGATCGGCAATAAATTTACGATCCCTAAATTGATCGATAAAAAGGCCAGCAGATTGATAACACTGATAAGCCCATATTTAGTTGCTTGTTGAGTGAACGAATACATTGCGACTGGCCCACCCAAATCATTCAGACTAAAACCGTGGAACATATTGACCAGCGCATCCCAAACGGCTTTCATCACAGAGTATGTCTGAGTGAAACCGTAAGTAATGATCCCCCCGAATGAATGATCAACTTTTTGACCGGCTTGGATCCCGATCATTCCTACTTTTTGACCACCAGAATTTTGTGATTTAGGCGTCAAAGTAACTTGCTGTTTCTTATTATCACGATTTATGGTCAATTCTGTTTTCTTACCTGCTCTACTTCCAATAGCAGTAGACAAAGAATCCCAAGAAGCCGTTTTTTTACCTTCAACGGCAACGATCTTATCACCCTTTTTTAGGCCTGCTTTTTGAGCCACAGAGTTTTCTTGCACAGCCCCAACTGTATTGATCGTTGTCACAGAACCACCTTGAATGCCAGCAATCAAAATAAAGGCCAAAATCGCTAAAAGAAAGTTATTCACTGGACCAGCAATATTTGTTAGGATCCTCCTGATCAAACTTGCTGATTGATACTGAACATTACGTGGAGCAATTTGTACTTCCGTGCCATCTGTTTCAATAATCATAGCGTTAGGCTTAACATTGAAGCGACGCAGCTTTTCTTCATCACCATTTTCGTATCCTTCGATATATAAATCATCGATCAGGTCCCATTCAGTCACTTCAATCGGCAAACCGTTCAATAAACTGACTTTATGGCTAGTATTAATTTTTTCAACCTCTTCATCTTGATCTAAAATCAAATTAACAGGCATCCCTTTTTGCAAGGTATCCTCATCATCTTCTAGACCGGCCATGCGGACATAACCACCCAAAGGCAAGATCCTGATCGTATAGGTCGTTCCATTTTTATGAGTAGCAAATAACTTGGGACCCATGCCAATAGAAAATTCACGGACTAAAATACCAGATTTTTTTGCAACTATAAAATGTCCAAATTCATGGGAAGTCACAATGATCCCAAAAACAATTATAAAAGCGATGATCGTAATGAACATCTGCCACCATCCTTCCCACTGGGAAAATTTTATAAATTACAGTAAACCGCAAAAATGCATCAATGGCAAAACAAACAAAATTGAGTCGAATCGATCCAAGATCCCGCCATGTCCAGGCAAAATTTTTCCTGAATCTTTAACATCAAAATAACGTTTATAGGCCGACTCTGCCAAATCACCAAATTGACCGGCAACAGACAGGATCAGTACCAATAACAACATGAGCGGTAAACTGTATGTAAAATGTGCTTGTAAAAAGAAAACATAAAGTCCAACAACAATAACTGTGGCGATAGTACCACCGATAGAACCTTCCCAGGTCTTGTTAGGACTAATATTTGGCGCCAATTTATGCTTGCCTATCTTACGACCGATCATATATGCTCCACTATCTGTGATCCATACAATAAACAAAGCAAAGAAAATCATCCAAATACTGCTCTGTCTAGCACTCATCATATAGTGAAAACCCAGACCAATGTAAATCGAACCGATCGTTAATGCACCTGCATCATCAAACGAAAATCTGTTTCGCGTAAAAACACTATTAAGCAGCAAAAATAAAATCAAAAAGTATGCTAAATCAAAGTGTGTTACTTTTTCTGGGAGAAAACTCAGCCAAGCGTTAGGTACCAAGAATACGGCCGTTAAAAGATAAGAAATGATGGCTTCAAAAGAAACCAACAGTTTCTTCCTCATCATCAGTAATTCCGAAGTTCCCACTAAACCCATAGCCACAACTAAAATATTAAACGCTGTTCCTCCCACAAAAATAAGCGGGATAAAAATAGCCAAAGCAATTACGGCTGTTATAACTCTTTGTTTCATTTACTCTCATTTTCTCCTTTTTGTGTTTTGATTCCGCCAAAGCGTCTGTCACGCTGCTGAAATACCACGATATCATGGTACAAATTTTCCGGTAGGTAATCTGGCCAATAAGTATCTGTAAACTCAAGTTCGCTATATGCGATCTGCCACAACAAGAAATTGGAGATCCTTTGTTCTCCGCTGGTCCGAATCAACAGATCCGGATCATTATAGGGTGTCAACTGACCAGTCAATAGGTATTTAGCGAACAAGTCCTCATCGATCTGTTCAGTTGTAACTTTATCATTTTTAACATCTGTGGCAATATTCTTGACTGCAGCAATAATTTCAGTCCGAGAACCATAGTTTAAAGCAAAATTTAATATCATCCCATCACAATCTTTAGTTTGCTCAATCGCATTATTAACTGCTTCTTGTGTCTTTTTTGGTAATTGTTCTTCATCCCCCATAACATTCACTCGAACATTATGTTTGATCAGTTCAGGAACAAAGCGATCAAAGAATTTAACAGGCAGATCCATCAGAAAGTTCACTTCATCTAAAGGACGTTTCCAATTTTCTGTTGAAAATGCATATAAAGTAAGAACTTTTACTCCTATTTTACTAGCCGCTTTAGTGATCGTTTCAACAACTTCCATACCTTGTTTATGCCCTGCAACTCGTGGCAAATGTCGCTGTTGCGCCCACCGTCCGTTGCCATCCATTATGATTGCAATATGTTTAGGGATCCTTTGAAGGTCCACTGCACTTTTTTCGCTCCGTTCCTGTGAATCTTTCTTTTTCTTATTACTGAACAAAGGGTACACCTCCTGAGTATCAACAAATATTGTATCAAAAAAAACACAAGAGAGGCAAAAACTTTCAAGAAAATTAGGAAAATACTAATTATTCTAAAAATTTCTGCCTCTCTTTTATGTTAGTTTATTTGAAGATCTACCCTTCAAGTACTTCTTTTTCTTTGTCGTCAGCTAATGCTTCAAGGTTTTTGATCGATTCGTCGGTAACTTTTTGTGCCTGTTCTTCAAGAGCATGAAGCTCGTCCTCGTTTAAGTCACCATCTTTTTCAGACTTTTTGAGCTGTTCCATCATATCTCGCCGAATATTACGTACAGCAACTTTACCGTCTTCAGCCTTTGCCTTAACTTGTTTAGCTAACTCTTTACGACGTTCTTCAGTCAATTGAGGAATAACTAATCTAATCGCAGAACCGTCATTGGCTGGGGAAATTCCTAAATCTGACGCAAGAATAGCCCGTTCAACTTCTTTTAAAGAAGATTTATCATAAGGCGTCACAAGCAAAACACGGGCCTCTGGAACGGTGATTTGTGCCATCTGATTTAACGGTGTATCAACTCCATAATATTCGACGTTGATCCGATTAAGCAGACTTGCATTAGCACGCCCTGCACGAATATTTCCTAACTCGCGCTGTAATGCATCTTCAGATTTTGACATTTTAGCTTGAGCTTCTTTGATGATCGGATTACTAATTTTCATAATCTATTTTCCCTCCACTGTAGTTCCAATGTTTTCGCCGAGAACAACCTTTTTGATGTTCCCATGTTCATTCATGTTGAACACAACCAACGGAATATCATTATCCATTGATAGAGAAGAAGCTGTCGTATCCATAACATGTAAACCTTTATTAATGATATCTAAATGAGTCAGTGTTTCAAATTTTTGAGCCTCTGGATCAAGTTTTGGATCGGCAGAATAAATGCCATCTACACCATTTTTGGCCATCAAGATAACATCAGCGTTGATCTCAGAAGCACGCAATGCAGCTGTGGTATCGGTAGAGAAGTACGGTGAACCTGTTCCACCAGCGAAAATAACAACACGATGTTTTTCCAAATGACGAATGGCTTTTCTCCGAATATAAGGCTCCGCGATCTGACGCATTTCAATCGAAGTCTGAACCCGAGTAGGAACACCAATTGTTTCAAGGTTGTCTTGCAATGCAAGAGCATTCATGATCGTTCCTAACATACCAATATAATCTGCTTGGGCACGTTCCATCCCCATTTGAGCCCCTGCTTCGCCACGCCACATATTTCCACCGCCGACAACGATAGCAATCTCAACGCCCAGATCGTAAACATCTTTCAATTCCTCTGCGACCTTACGAATTTCTGGGGGATTAATTCCATATCCTTCCCTTCCGGCCAATGCTTCACCGCTAAGTTTGATAATTACACGTTTGTACTTGACTGACATGCTGCTCCTCCTAGTATCCATCCATATATTATGAATTCACGTTCACTGGACATTTTAGCACAATTTACCGCTTTATTGAACTAGTGCAAAATAAAAAACTATTTTACCGAATAACGATCAGTTCAAATAAAAACAATAATTGACTAAAGTATTTCTAATTACAATTATGCACAAAAAAAGTCCTTGAATCAACAAGGACCTAAAATTACTATTTACGACGGCGTTCTGGGATACGAGCTGCCTTACCTTGCAATGCACGCAAGTAGTACAACTTAGCACGACGAACACGACCGTTACGAATAACTTCAATTTTATCAACACGTGGTGAGTGAACTGGGAAAGTACGTTCAACCCCTACACCGCTACTGATTTTACGAACAGTGTATGTTGCAGAAATACCTTCGCCACGGCGTTTGATAACAACACCTTCAAACATCTGAATACGTTCACGCTTACCTTCAACGATACGTGCATGTACACGAACTGTATCGCCTGGGCGGAAATCTGGAATATCATCACGCAGTTGAGACTGTGTGAGCTTTTCAATTAATGGATCAACTGACATTACTTTTCTTCCTTTCACCGACATTCATGTCCAGTCGCAGCGGAATATCGTTAATATGGCCTAACAGCCAGATATTAGTTTAGCATAACAATTAGTCTGTGTAAATAAGTTTTTCAGACTTTTCAAGCTAAAAAGCTGTCAACTTTTGTTAAGAACGCTTTTGCTTGAACAAACTTATCCAGTGCTTTTCTTTTTCTGATAGTTGGCGCTCTTCCAACAAATCAGGACGTCGCTGATATGTTTTATAAAGAGCTTCTTTTTGTCTCCATTCCGCGATCTTTTGATGATTGCCAGATAGCAGAACGTCTGGAACTTTCAGGCCGCGAAAATCAGCTGGTCTGGTATACTGTGGATATTCTAATAATCCGGAAGAAAATGAATCATCTGGTGCTGAAGCACTATTGCCTAAGACTTCCGGTAAAAGTCTGACAGTTGCATCGATCATGACCATTGCTCCTAATTCTCCACCCGTTAAAACGAAATCACCAATAGAAAACTCATCAGTCACTAACCGTTTTATTCTTTCATCATAACCTTCATAATGCCCACAAATAAAAGTCAACTGCGGTTCTTTAGCAAGCTCTTCGGCCGCTTTTTGATCAAATTTGCGGCCTGCAGGATCTAATAAGATCACTCGACCTAAACTTCCACGTTTTTCATTAACATCTGCAAGAGCGTCATAAATAGGCTGTGCTTGCAATAACATTCCTGCACCGCCGCCATACGGATAATCATCCACGTGGTTTTGTCGATCCGTAGTAAAATCGCGGAAATTTGTTAGGCTAACATCTAAAATATTTTTTTCAACTGCTTTCCCGATAATAGAAGAAGAAAGTATTCCACCAAACATCTCGGGAAACAGACTTAAAATATCTATTTTCATTGTTCATCCAATCCTTCAAGCCAATCAACTATCACACACTGTTGCTCAAGGTCTACCTTTTTAATAACATCTTTGATAGCGGGCAATAATACTTCCTTGCCATTTGGCCGTTTCACTACCCACACATCATTAGCTCCTGTCTCCATTACCTCAGAGATAGTACCTAGAAGCTCATCTTCTAAAGAATAAACCTCTAGGCCAATTATTTCCCGGTAATAATAGGCGCCTTCTTCAAGCGGAGATTGCTGTTCGCTAGTGATCTGCAGTTGAGCACCCTTGTACTTTTCCACCTCGTTAATATCATTAATTTCTTCAAAAGCTAATATTTCAAATTGCTTTTGTGACCAGTGGCGCTTGACTGTTAATTTGACGGGAGAACTATTTTTTTGTGACACGTATAATACTTGCCCAGGTACAAAACGTTCTTCCGTGAAATCTGTAGTTGCTAAAACCTTGACCTCACCGCGAATTCCATGAGTATTTACAATTTCTCCAACATTAAAATAAGTCATAAACACACTCCTAAAAAAGAAAGCCCCTGTCCAAAACTTATGTGTCTGAACAAGAGGCTCTAAACTATTTGATTATTATTGGTCCACGATGTTTAACCGCACTCTTGCAGAACCATTTAAGTGGACACTGTAAACGATCGTTCGAATAGCTTGCGCAACACGACCATGCTTGCCAATAACACGACCAACATCAGCCGGTGCTACGGATAAATTAAAATTTAAAAAGTGTGCATCCCGTTGTGTTTCGATAGAAACAGCGTCTGGGTCTGCAACAAGAGGTTTAACAATCGAAATAATTAATTGCTTCACATCTGCTTCATTCATTTAATTTACCTTATTTCTTAGCTAACTTACTTTCGTGGAACTGCTTCATGATACCTTCCTTAGAAAGGATATTACGTACTGTATCTGAAGGTTGTGCTCCATTACCTAACCATTCCAAAATACGGTCTTCTTTCAAAACAACTTCTTCTGGTTTAGTCAAAGGATTATATGTGCCGACCGTTTCGATTTGGCGACCATCACGTGGTGCACGTGAATCAGCGACGACGATACGGTAAAATGGACGCTTCTTGGAACCCATCCGCTTCATACGAATTTTAACTGCCATACTCTAACACCTCCTACATATTTTCTCAACGTTTATAAATATAACAGTTATTCTCTTGCCTGTAAAGGAAAATTTCTTGACACATGAATTATTTTTGTCTTGTCAACTAAAAAATGATGGGTTTAAGCAAAATTATCTGCGTTTGCGCGCTTTTTTCAGCTTCTTCAACTTTTTCTTTTTATTTTTACGAGCCATTTTATTCATCGACATTTTAGCCATTTTTCCTTGCATGCCGCTACCAAATAAGTTTTCCATCCCTGAAAAATTTCCATTGGAAACTTTGGCCATCATATCGCGCATCTGTTTAAACTGTTTGATCAGCCGATTAACTTCTTGGACAGAACGACCAGAGCCAGCAGCAATCCTCCTTCTACGACTCGGCTTTAAAATATCAGGATCTTCACGTTCTTGCGGCGTCATCGAATAAACGATTGCTTTAGTATGGTCCATGTCTTTGGGGTCGATCGAAGCATTCTTTAAAGCAGAATTATTTGCCATACCAGGGATCATTTTCATAATATCTTCCATAGAGCCCATATTTTGTACTTGATCTAATTGCTCAAGAAAGTCATTAAAGTCAAAAGTATTGGCCCTCATCTTTTCTTGCAGATCTTGGGCTTTCTTTTCATCATAATCCCTTTGAGCTTTTTCGATCAGCGTCATCATGTCGCCCATACCCAAAATTCTGGAAGCCATCCGATCTGGATAAAAGACGTCTAAATCAGCCATCTTTTCACCCTGACCGATAAATTTGATTGGTTTGCCAGTCACAGCACGGATCGAGAGGGCCGCACCACCCCTGGTATCACCATCAAGCTTAGTCAAGATAACACCAGTGATATTTAATTGCTCATTAAAACCTTCGGCAACTTCCGTAGCATTCTGCCCTGTCATCGAGTCAACCGTCAATAAGACTTCATCTGGACTTGCGAGTTTTTGAATGTCGGCAAGTTCTTGCATCAGTTTTTCATCGATCTGCAAACGTCCGGCTGTATCAATAAACACATAGTCGTTTTTATTTTCTTCGGCGACTTTTAAGCCTTCTTCAACGATCTTGACAGGAGAAACATCAGTCCCCATATCAAAAACAGGCAAATCATTTTCAGCGCCCAGAGTTTTCAACTGATCGATAGCAGCTGGACGATAAACATCGGCTGCGATCATCAGAGGTCGAGCATTTTGTTCATTTTTTAATTTCAATGCCAGTTTGCTGGCCGTAGTAGTTTTACCAGCCCCTTGCAAACCAACCATCATAATAACAGTCGGGATCTTAGGCGACTTATTTAAGGGTACTGCTTGCTCCCCCATCACCTTGACCAGTTCTTCGTTAACGATTTTTACTATCTGTTGTGCCGGAGTTAAACTTTCAAGGACCTCGGCCCCAACAGCGCGACCACGCACAGTCTTAACGAAATCCTTGACCACACCAAAATTAACATCGGCTTCTAAAAGAGCTAAACGTATCTCACGCATTACTTCTTTTACATCTGACTCACTGATCTTACCTTTGCGGCGTAACTTGCCGATCGCATTTTGTAATCTTTCAGTCAATCCTTCAAATGCCATTATTTACCTCGCTTTCATCCCTGATCTTCTGTATCTTCTATCAACGAGATCAACTTTAATAAACGTTGGTCATTTTGATAGTATTGATTAACGTATTCTACCAGAGAATCTATTCTTTTATTTCGTTCTAAAAAATCACGGTATAAATGTAATTTATTTTCATATTTTTCTAAAGTCTGTTCGGTCCTCTTTATATTATCATAAACAGCTTGGCGTGAAACATCAAAATTTTCAGCAATTTCACCTAATGAATAGTCTTCACGATAATATGAACCAATGTATTGCATCTGTTTATTTGTCAAAAGTTCCTCGTAAAAATCAAACAATGCATTGATACGATTAGTTTTTTCTAATTCCATCACTTTTCACCTATTCTGCTGGTTGTGCAACTAGATCTTTAAACAAACCGTAAACAAATTTTTCTGCGTCAAATTCGCGCAAATCATCCATCTGTTCACCCAATCCGACCAATTTAACAGGTAAATGGAGCTCGTTTCTGATCGCCAAAACGATCCCGCCTCTAGCAGTACCATCTAATTTGGTTAAAACGATCCCGCTAACTTCAGTCACATCTTTAAACTGCTTGGCCTGTGTCAACGCATTTTGTCCAGTCGTAGCGTCCAAAGCAAGTAAAACTTCCTGTGGACTTTCTGGTAATTCTCTTTGGATCACACGTTTGATTTTAGCCAACTCATTCATCAAGTTTACTTTATTCTGCAACCGACCAGCAGTATCGACCAATAAAACATCATAATCATCATTTTGTGCTTTTTTGACCGCATCAAAAACCACAGCTGCCGGATCACTTTGTGCTTGCTTTTTAACAATATCAACATTGACCCTTTGTGCCCATTCGTCTAACTGTTCGATCGCACCCGCTCTAAATGTATCACAGGCCGCTAATAGAACTTTCTTGCCTTCTTTTTGATACTTATGAGCTAATTTACCGATCGTAGTGGTCTTACCAACACCATTGACGCCGACAAATAAAAAGACTGTCGGACCGCTCTTAGCAAAATGCAAGGAATTGTCTTCTTCTTGGCCTTCTTTTTCGTATAGGTCAACTAACTTCTCCACGATAGCATCCGACACATCAGCTTTAGACTTAGCATTACGTAACTTAACCTCATCTTGCAGCTCATCGCTGATCTTAACGGCGGTTTCAAAGCCAACATCAGATTCTATTAAAGTTTCCTCCAAATCATCAAAGAAATCTTCATCAACATGACGAAAATTAGCCAATAATGCGTTGATTTTTGCGCCGAATCCCTGACGTGACTTTTTCAAACCTTCATCGTAACGCTTCTCTTCATTTTCGTCTGTTTCGCTTTCATCTTTGTGATCAGAAGCGGCTTTTTGGTCCTTTGTTTCACTTTCTAAACTAGCTTTTACGTCTACTTGTTTACTTTCTATGTCTGAAGGCTCATTTGAAGGCTCATTTTCACTTTTAGTTTCATCCTGAATTTTCTGAGTGTCATTTTCTGAGGACGTAGGATCTTCAGCTTTTTTTTCATCAGCAACGGCATTTTTTGTCTCACTGTCGCTTGTCTCTTGCTGGTCTTGTTTTTCCGTTTTTTCTTCTTGTTGCTTTTGTTCCTCGTCCTCAGACTGTTCAGGACCAGAAAAAGCACGTTTTAGTTTATCAAAAAGTCCCATGTTTATTCTCCTCCCGTGTTGGTACAGTGTCTATTTTAACAAAGTGACCATTAAATTACATCTTCTAATGAAACAGATACCATGCGAGAAACACCAGAATCCTGCATAGTGACCCCATATAAAACATCGGCTTGGACCATAGTCCCTTTACGATGTGTAATAATAATAAATTGTGTCTCGTGATCAAGACGCCGTAAATATTGCGAATAACGAGCAACATTGGCATCATCAAGAGCAGCCTCGGCTTCATCCAAAACTGCAAAAGGTACCGGACTAACTTGTAAAATCGCAAACAGCAAGGCAATAGCTGTCAAAGTTCTTTCTCCACCGGATAACAGACTTAACTGTTGCGACTTCTTGCCTGGCGGCTGAGCCGTGATCTCGATGCCGGTTTGTAATAAGTCGCTGGGATCAGTTAAAGTTAAATAAGCATTTCCGCCCTCGAATATTTGCGGAAAAACCTGGGCAAAAGCAGCAGCAACCTTTTCAAAAGTTTCCTTAAAACGTGTCTTGACCTCATTATCCATCTCTGCCATACTGCTTTCTAACTGTGCTTTAGCAGTCAATAGATCAGTTTGTTGCTGTTGCAAAAATTCATACCGTTCACTGATCCTTTCAAATTCCTTGATCGAGCCCAAGTTAACATCACCCAAATCATCCAAGCCCAATTTCAAAAGTTTTAATTGATGTTTAACTTGCTTAGCGTCTCGCTCTATCTCTTGTTGAGAAGCGTACTCGTAACTCATTCCATACTGCTCTGACAAATCACTTAAATTACGGTCAAGTAAGGTGTTAACTCGACTTAAAAGGATCTGCTTTTGTTGTTGTTCATCTCTAGTTGCTTCCTGTAATTGACTGACCCTTTGTAATTTCGCACTTTCTCGACTTAGTTTTTCTTTTAGCTCTGCTTTATTAGCAGCTAGTTCATTTTGTAAAGAACTAGTCTCCTCGATCCTCTTGGAAATATCGGTCAGCTTAGTCTTTAAATCTTGCTCACTTGTATCATTTAACCGGTTTTTCTCAACTAAATCATGACTGATAGTCGTTTGCTTTTCGATGAGTTCTTTTAGACGTTCTTTTTGATTCTCAACTTCTTTTAGCTGAATCTTGAGTGTATCTAAACGTTCATTTTCGACAGCGACTTTTTGTTTGATCTCAACGATTTGTGCTTCATATTTTTTTTGAAAATCAGAAGCAGCTGTAGTTGCCGTTTGCTTTTCTTGTAGCAATGATTGTAATTGGTTGATTTTTGATCCTGTTTGAGCCTGTTGCTCTTTTGTTTCACTGACTTGTTGCGCAATTTTATTCTCTTGCTCGTCTCTTTTTGCAAGAGCTTGTCGCAAATTATCATAGTCTGTTTGCTTATGCTTGACGATATAAGATAACTCCGCATACTTTTTTGCGAAAGCTTCATATTCATCCTTGGCTTTGACCGTCTGACTTTCTAACTGGTCAACTTTGTCACGCAGTTGTCTTCGTTGATCCGCAGCCTTTTTTCCAGCAACTTCGAGCTCTGCCAATTTTTGCTGCATTATTTGTACGTCGGAACGTAAATGGCTATACTGCTGTTTTTGCTCCAAAAGTGCAAGGTGTTTTTGTCTGCCAGTACCACCGGACATCGAACCCCCAGCATTGATGACTTCACCCTTTAATGTAACTATACGCACAGCATGATTACTAACTTTTGCTGCCTGTAATGCTACCTCAAGGTTAGAGACGATCACAGTTGTCCCTAAAAGATAATTTAATACGTTCTGGTCATCTGAGCCCATTTTGACCAACTGACTAGCGACACCGAAGACTCCCACGATGTTAGCAAGTTTATCAGCTGCACTAGTTGCTATATGGCGCGGCTTAACTGTATTACGCGGTAGAAAAGTAGCACGCCCCAGACGTTTTTTATTTAAATATTCAATGCCTCGTTTAGCAGCATTTTCATCAACTGTCACAATATTTTGCAGCTGACCACCCAGAGCTGTTTCGATCGCAGTACTGAATTTGGGAGATAATTCTAAAAGTTCCGCAACTGAACCGATCACACCAGACAATTGCTTTTTAGCTTGTAAAACATTCTTAGCGCCTTGATAATAGCCGCTATAGTTGGCTGAGACTCTGTCCAAAGTTTCTAACTGTGTTTGTGCCTTATGCATGATATCACTAGCAGAATACCACTGCTCTTTTTTTTGCTGATACACTTTTTCACTGTCAGACAACTCATTTTGGACACTTGTTGCTTGATCTTCTATTTGAGTATACTTACGCTTACTTTGTTCCATCTCAATGGCCAGTGAATCTTGTTGGCCGATCAACTGCTCAAGTTCCGCTTTTTGTGAACGCAGCTGATCATCTTGTACTTTGCTGACTTTTAAATTTTCCTCTTGTTCTTGCTGTAAATACTCTAACTTACTAGTCAAAGAGGAACGATTTTGCACTAACTTTAAAATTTGTTGCCTAATATCGTCAATTTCACTAGCTAATTGTGCCGGATCAGTATTTTGTCTATTTCTTAGATCCCTTAACTGCCGTTGCAATTGAGATAAGCTATTTTCCTTATCATTAACTTGATTTTTCAAGTCATTAAAGCGCAGTTCACTTTCTTGCAGGTCGCTTTTATTGTCTGCCAGCTGTTCTTTAAGTTCTGCTAACCTCTCTTTTTGAAAAGTACGTTCTTGCTGTGACATCTCTTGCTTACCAGACATTCGCTCTTTTTGCCTGGCCAATTCCAAAAGCTGCTTGGAAG
The DNA here is from genome assembly GCF_001435755.1 of Ligilactobacillus acidipiscis DSM 15836. Classification (GTDB taxonomy): domain Bacteria; phylum Bacillota; class Bacilli; order Lactobacillales; family Lactobacillaceae; genus Ligilactobacillus; species Ligilactobacillus acidipiscis. Next base: position 31,420 of record NZ_AZFI01000001.1, read on the forward strand.
TCAGAGTTGCTTTTTGTTCCAACTCTTCATTTTCTTTTGTTAATCTATTAGTAGTTTCTTTTTGCTGCTTATTTTGGAGATCATATTTTGCAAACAAATGATTTGTTTTTCTCAACTCACCATTAGCAGTATCGACCTGCTCTTTAAGCTCTTCAATTTCTAAAACAAGATCGCTCAATTTAAAATGGTCATACTGCTTTTTTTGTTTCAGATAATCCTTGGCAGCACTAGCTTGCTTTTCAAGGGGTTCTCTTTGTTTGTCCAATTCAATGATCACATCGGCAACACGATCCAAATGGTCTGTTGTTTCCATCAGTTCGGAGCGGGCTTTTAGCTTCTCTTTTTTATACTTAGAGATCCCTGCAGCTTCCTCGATCAAATATCTGCGATCCTCCGGCTTACTGTTAAAGACTGATTCGACTTTTCCCTGAGAAATTATGGAAAAAGAATTACGCGAAACACCTGTGTCCATAAACAGTTCGCTAATATCACGCAGTCTGACATTTTTATTATTGATCAAAAATTCACTTTCACCGCTGCGATATAAGCGCCGGCAAATTACAACCGATTCTGGTAACCTCTTCAAAGTTTGATCTGTATTATCAAATTCAATGCTCACTTCTGCGCGGTTTAACGATGCCCTTGATTCTGAGCCGCCAAAAATAATATCGGCCATTTTATCTCCACGCAAACTCTTAGCTGACTGCTCACCTAATACCCACCGTAAAGCGTCAATAATGTTACTTTTACCGCTGCCATTCGGACCAACAATACCTGTCAAACCGTCGGTGAACTCGATCTTGGTCTTATCTGCGAAGGATTTGAAGCCATTCAGCGTTAACGCCTTTAGTTTCAATGAACACTCCTCCTTACATTACTTCGTGGCTGTTTTGCCAAATTTTTTCAATGCCTGAGCGGCCGCAGCTTGTTCACCAGCTTTTTTGGAATAACCAGTGCCTTCGCCTAATTGTTCGCCATTTGCATAAACAGCCATTCGGTATAGCCGCTCATTATCAGGGCCTTCTTGATTGACTAATTTATATTCTATCGAACATTCACCATCTTTTTGCAAATATTCTTGTAATTCTGTTTTATGGTCAAAGAAATGGTCGAACCAGCCCATATCAAGTTTAGGAAAGACGACTTGTGAAATAAAATCTACTACGACCGACTTTCCTTGATCCAAATACAACGCACCAATAAAAGCTTCAAAGATATCACATAACAGTGACGGACGCTTTCTGGCATCTGCTTTTTCCTCACCTTTTCCTAAACGAATGTATTCATCAAAGTGACATTCCTTAGCAAACTTACTAAAGCTATCCTCGCAGACCATTGCCGCACGGAGTCGAGAAAGTTTTCCTTCCGGCATAGTATCATAACGTTTGAATAAATATTCTGAAACACAAAGCTGCATTACTGCATCTCCTAAAAACTCAATGCGTTCATAAAATTTCAAATTTTCTTTTGGATGTTCATTGACATACGAGGCGTGTGTAAATGCCTCATCTAATAAATTTTGATTTTTAAAATCAATTCCGAAATCATCTTTTAAATGCTTTGTTAAACCAATTATCAATACGATTACCCCTTTTTTAAATTTTTGTCCGAACAACAGTGCAAATAATGAACTAAGCCTGGCTTTATCTGATTTAGGAGAAACATCCACCATGTTACCTAGTAATATTTCTCCTAAGTCCAATATGGACCCGGGCCAATTTCAAACGCTTTTCTATAAAAAAAACTGGCACATCCGGCCAGTTCATCAAAATAATTATCAAGCTTAGTCTTTTTGGTGAGCAGAGATATACGAAACTGCTTGACCGACCGTAGCCAATTTCTCAGCATCATCATCTGAGATCTCGGCACCAAATGTGTCTTCTAACTCTAAAACAAATTCAACAATATCGATTGAATCTGCATCCAAGTCGTCTTGAAAACTTAAATCGTTGGTAACTTTCTCTGCAGGATAATTAAAACGATCTTCAATAATATTTGCAATCTTAGCAAAAACTTCTTTTTCCGTCATACTATTTACCTCACTCATATGTCAGTATTATAATTTTATCTTTTTCTAGATAAATTGTCCAGTACATCAGAAATATCAAACTTCAGAAAAGATAAGTCTAATATTTTTCTTGCATCTCATCTGATGCTATTTTTCAGCATTTTCCGAGTCGCTTGCCTGTGCTTGTTTTTGTTGGGCTGAGAAATACTCCGTAAAGTTTGGCAGCATTTGCCCATCGATCATGCTTTTGATCTGCTTGATGGTATAATAGACAGTTTTACCATCACTTGCGCCATGCGCTTTAACAACTGGCGCCTTAACTCCTAGCAAAACTGCTCCACCATATTGAGATTGATCCATTTTACTCTTGATTTGTCCCAAGCTGGACTTCAATAACAAAGCACCTAGTTTACCTGAAACTCCTGCATTCATGATCGTATTTTTTAACAAGTGCATCACAGAAGATGCCGTGCCTTCAATTGCTTTTAAAACGGCATTGCCCGTAAAACCATCTGCGACAACAACATCACAAACACCGTCTAAAAGATCCCGTGACTCAACATTCCCAACAAAATTGATCGACTTGTCAGCTGCTATCAATTTATGGGCTTCCAAGTTCAACTTGCTGCCCTTATGTGGTTCGGTACCATTATTTAACAAACCGATCCGCGGCTCCTTGATCCCACGAACACTGGTAGCATAATATTTGCCCAAAAGAGCATATTGATACAGCTGTTCTGCCTTACTATCAGCATTAGCCCCACTGTCTAATAAATTGAATGATTCGTTATCAGAACTGACCACAGGTAAAGTTGAAACCAAGCCAGGACGACTTATCCCCTTGATACGACCGACCAATAATAAACCTGCTGCCAATAAAGCACCGGTGTTCCCACATGAAAACAACGCGTCTGCCTCACCATTTTTAACTGCAGTGGCAGCCATGACCATTGATGAATTCTTTTTCCGTCGAATAGCACGAACAGGTTCATCATTCATATCTATTTGTTCATCCGCCTGTACAAGCGTGATCCTTTCAGTATTATGGATCAAAGGATCGATCTGAGCCCGATCACCATATAACACGAATTCGACATCTAAAAACTCATCTCGTGCTGTTTCAACACCTTCAACGATGGTTTGTGGCGCATTATCTCCGCCCATTGCATCTACAGCTATTTTCAATATTTATCATCCTTTCAGGAATTATGCATAAGATTGCTGATCAGTTAATCATAGCAAATTTTTTATGCTTGTGCTCATTTTACATCTAAAAATTCAATCGAATCCCGCTGGCTGGACTATTCTTCTGCGCAAATAATTGATCAATTCAGCATTTTCCGTCTTTCTCTCAAAATCCGGAGCATTGATGATTGCATGCGCTTCTTGCTGCGCGATTTGTAAAATATTAAGATTTTCAACTGGATCGCCAACTTTAAACTCAGGTAGACCCGCTTGTTTCGATCCTAAGACTTCACCCGGCCCTCGCAATTCTAAATCTTTTTGTGCGATCAAAAAACCGTCATTAGTTTGCACCATCGTTTCCATCCGCGCTTTGCCATAATCATTTTTTGGATCTGCAATCAATATACAATATGACTGAGAACTACCGCGCCCGACCCTGCCGCGCAATTGATGAAGCTGTGCCAAACCAAAACGATCAGCATCTAAAATTAACATTACAGTCGCATTAGGAATATCGATCCCAACTTCAACTACTGTCGTAGATACTAAAATAGAATACTTCTTATCTTTGAAATCTTGCATGACCTGATCTTTTTCTTGACTCTTTAGTTGACCATGAAGTAACCCTACTTTAAATTTAGGCTCAAACAATGAACTCATTTTTTGATAAACTTCTTGAGCATTTTGCAATTCGACCATTTCAGACTCCCCAATTAATGGAGAGACCACAAATGCTTGAGCTCCAACCGCGACTTGTTGAGCTAAAAAATTGATAGCCTCATTAACTTGCTTTTTAGAGAACCAATCAGTTTTGATTGGTTTACGATTTTTGGGCAGCTCATCAATAATAGAAACATCCATTTCGCCATAACTCGTAATAGCCAAGGTCCGCGGGATCGGAGTCGCTGTCATCGCAAGTACATCAGGATCATTTCCCTTTAATCGCAAAATTTTACGTTGTTCCACTCCAAAACGATGTTGTTCATCGATCACCACAAAACCTAAGTTATGAAAAATAACATCCTTTTGAATCAAGGCCTGCGTCCCGACCACAATTTGAATCTCTCCGTCTGCTAAATGACTCAATAGTTCTTTTTTTTGTGCGGTTCTGCTAGTAGAAGAACTGGTCAATAAAGCAACGTTTACCCGTAACGGTGCAAATAATTCTGCTAATTTCTCAGCATGCTGCTCGGCTAAGATCTCAGTTGGAGCCATCAAAGCACATTGAAAACCTGCCGTTACTGCTGCGTACATGGCAATTGCAGCAACTACAGTCTTCCCTGAACCAACATCGCCTTGTAACAACCGATTCATATGCAAAGAGTGATGCATATCACTGCATATTTCATTGACCACTTTCTTTTGAGCCTTAGTCAATTCAAACGGTAATTTAGCGATGAACTCTTTTAATAAATCATTATCGTAAGCAATAACTTCACCATTAGCGTGTTTATTTTTACTTTTCATGAATTGCAGTCCAGCTTGATAACGGAAAAATTCTTCAAAGATCGCGGATCTTCGTGCGAGATCAGCGGCGTGTTTGCTGGCAGGAAAGTGCATATCATGGATCATTTGTTGCCGAGACTCCAAACGATACTTTTTACGTAATGAGTCTGGAACAATATCAGCTATTAATTCGCCATATTGCTCGTAAGCTAATTTGACTAGGTTTTTGATCGTATTAGGTCTTATTTCTTTAGACGACCGATAAACTCCAGTAAAGTCATCATTAGCGTCAGCTGTAAAAAGTTTCATGCCCGTCACTCTTTGTCTTTTGACATCATACTTGCCATAAACACCGACCTCTTGCCCAGTTTCAAGACGTGAAACAAGATATGGCTGGTTAAAAAAAGTGACCATTAGCACATCTTGTCCGACAAGAAAACGGAAATTCAACCGACTCTTTTTTCTGCCGAATCTAGCCAAGACCGGTTGAGAAGCTACCGTTCCTTTGATCGTAGCTTTTTCCTGATCTGCGATCTCATCTAATTCCTTAGTACTTAGGTCATCGTAGCGAAAAGGGTAAAAGGTTAATAGGTCTTCGATCGTGCTGATCCCCAATTTGTTTAGAGCAGTGATCCTTTTAGGCCCTGCACCATTCAACACTGAAACAGGAATCAAAAGACTACGCTCATCCACATTACTCACCCTTTCCGTTATGCAAAAATTATCGTTTTTAAAACAGCGAACAGTATGACCGGTCACTGTTATATTCTACAAAAGTAAACGTCCTCTTTATTAATCACTAAAAGCTGATCGACTCGTTTTGAATCAATCAGCTAAATACTATTCAACAGAGATCAAATATGGATATAGTGGTTGATCGCCTTCATGAATTTCAATTTCAAGTTCATCATTATCAGCTAAAACAGCCTCTTTGACCTTTTGAGCTTCTGCTTGGTCACCATCCTCACCAATAATAATTGTGATTATCTCACTATCATCTTCAAGCATGGTTTTGACCATTGACAGAGTTGTTTGATAAAGATCTTTACCAGTAACGCTGATATCTCCATCAACTATTCCCATATAATCATCTTTATTGATTTGTTGACCATCAAGCGTCGTATCCCTGATTGCTTGGGTCACTTCACCAGAAATGACCGTGTCAAGATCTTCAGTCATCATCTCAACATTATCAGTAAGATCTGAACTTGCATCAAATGATAACATTGCTGTCAATCCTTGAGAGATCGACCTAGTCTTCACAACACCAACAGAAGCATCACTGACTTCAGCAGCTTGCTGGGCTGCCATAAAGATATTCTTGTTATTAGGTAAAACAAGAACTTTTTCTTTGTGAGTCTTTTTGATTGCCGCAACAATGTCTTCTGTACTAGGATTCATTGTCTGACCACCATCGAGGATCTCAGTAACACCCAAGCTCTTAAACATTTTAGCTAAACCAGCTCCAGAGCTGATCGAAATTATCCCATAATCACCGGTATCGACTTCAGGAATTTCCTCTTCTGCTTGTTCCTGTTGTTGATCATCTTTTTCCAAAATAGTTTCGTGTTGAAGACGCATATTATCTAATTTAACTTTGACAAGTGAACCAAACTTTTGACCAAAAGACAAGACATCTCCTGGATGTTCAGTATGCACGTGAACTTTTACTACTTCGTCATCGGCAATGACCAGTAGTGAATCGCCAATTTCTGCTAAATGTTCACGAAACTTGTCATAATCAAATTTAGAGTCAACCAAGCGTCCATCACCTAAACGCACCATAATTTCTGTACAGTATCCATATTTGATATCTGCAGTATTCAGCTTACTTTGAACACTCTTGTGATGTTCGGCATTGACCATTTCATCCATTTCTTGAACTGAAGGTTGATATTTATCTGCTTCTACACTTTCATTACCGCTCAAAGCATCAAAAAATGCTTCATAAACGAAAGTTAAGCCCTGTCCGCCTGAATCCACTACCCCAACTTCTTTTAAAACCGGCAACTGTTCAGGTGTTTGAGCTAAGGCTTTCTTTGCAGCTTCATACGTATCAGAAAGCACTTGAATGCAATCATCAGAATTTTTAACGCGTGCACGTGCAGCTTCAGCGGCTTTACGTGCAACAGTTAAAATCGTTCCTTCAGTAGGTTTCATCACTGCCTTATAGGCCGTTTCAACACCACTAGAGATCGCATCAGCTAAGTCTTGGGCTGACAAAGTCTGTTTTTTAGCAGTGCTTTTTGAAAAACCCCGGAAAACTTGAGAAAGTATCACACCCGAGTTTCCTCGAGCTCCCATCAATAGCCCTTTTGCTAAAGCCGATGACAATTCACCGATTTTTGTTGAAGTGGATTCTTTGACATACTGAGCTCCACTTGCAAATGACAAACTCATATTTGTCCCGGTATCTCCATCCGGAACAGGAAAAACATTTAAAGAATTTATAAATTCGGCATTATTATTTAAACGGTTAGAAGCAGCCATTATCATTTTCCGAAATTCTTTATCAGTAATCGTTACAACTTTCAAATCTTACTTCCTCCTTGGCCGCGTTTAGTCTTCAATGACTTTAACGCCTTGAACGAAAACATTAACGGATCTAGCCTTCAATCCAAGCATTGATTGTAAATTATATTTAACTTTATCTTGGACATTGCGACAAACTTCTGAGATTTTTGTCCCATACCCCGCAATAATATAGACATCGATCGCAATACCGTCATCTTCTTGGCGGACTACTACACCCTTTGAATAATTATCACGCTTTAATATCTCGTTTAAATTGTCACGGATCTGGTTTTTACTTGCCATTCCGAAAATTCCAAAAATTTCCGTCGCCGCTCCACCAACAACAGTTGCGATCACATCATTACTAATGTCAATATTGCCTAATTGGTTCTGAATTTTTACAGCCATAAAAACAGCCTCCTTGCTATTGATAGACAATCACTTATTATTTTATCATACGAATTTGTCAAATCCAAACTAAGCTCGGATTTACTTGCTCGACAAAACAGGCTTTATAATAAGGCAAGCTCCCTGTGTAGTAAATAACTTTACTTTGAACATCTGCTTGATCAGTCGCTTACACTAAATATCACAGAAGTCAAACTACTTAATTTTAGCGAGACAAAGTCTATCTTGCAAATTAATTGACTGCCAAGTGATTTTACTTTACAGAAAAATCTTGCAATTACCCTCTTATTATGATAATTTAGTTTAGTGAGTAAAGCAACTTAGTTCGCTGTAAAGAGATTAAGGAGGAACATTGATAATGGCAAAAGATTATATTACTGGCCGTAAAACTACTTTTGGCAAAAAGCGTTCACATGCTTTAAACCAAACAAATCGTAGCTGGAAGCCAAACTTGCAAAAAGTTCGTATCATGGTTGACGGCAAGCCTAAGAGAGTTTGGGTTTCTGCTCGTGCCCTAAAATCCGGTAAAGTTAAACGTGTTTAACTCTTAAAAATGGACTCCCTCATCGGTGTCCTTTTTTTATACCCAAATGTTAGCGAACCACAAAAAGAAACGGCTCTTGAGACGTTTGCTCTAATATAAGGAGCAGAAGGTCTCAAGAACCGTCTTTTTGTTAACGCAACATTTTGATATTAATCATGACACTGGATCGTACAAACAACGCCGCTTTGAAAAGAAAAACTGGTTGTATTACCGACAAATTCATTACTTGATAATGAGATCGGCTCAGCAAAGTCAACTCCATCCAATTGATATTTAGCATCATACAAATGTAAGTCAGCCACTGCATTCAAACAGACAAAAGCCAAATAATGAGTTGTCGATAATTTAGCCAGTCGATGAGTTCCCGGCAAATGAAATTTAACCGTATTCCACTTATCGACTAATTCGATCTGTTCACAGTAAGGTTTAAATTCGGGCATTAAAACAAAGAATAAATTACTCAATAATTGATCTAGCCGTGCACCAGTAGCTCCATAGATCACAATTTTATCGAATTGCAGCTCCTGGATGATATAGCGCAAGGCTAACATCGTATCAGTAACATCCTCTTTTTTTGGTCGTATCACACTTTTAGTCGCTTTTTCCTTAACTAACTGAATCTCTTCAGCCATCGATGAATCAAAATCACCCACTGCTAGGACCGGCTTAACTCCGCATTTAACGAGCCTGACTGCTCCATAGTCGGCTCCGACCCAAACCTCATCGTCTGCAGCTTGCCTTAAATGATCTGCAAGGTCATCTGGCCAATCGGAAACTGGTCCTCCGACCAATAGGTTTACGATCATATGTGAGTTTCGCTGCCTTTCCGGAGCGCAGTAATACTATCAGCAGGAACATCAGCACCAAAAATATACGACCCTGCAACTATAACATTCGCTCCGGCAGCCAGAGCTTGTTTAACTGTTTGATCATTCAAGCCGCCATCAACCTCAATATCATAGTTTAAATTATTTTTCTTTTTGGCATCAGCTAATTGTTTGACCTTAGTCATTGTTTCGGCTAAAAATTTCTGGCCTCCCATTCCAGGATCGACCGTCATTACGAGGACCTGGTCAACCATTGGCAAAACTTCACTGATCATACTGACTGGTGTGCCTGGGTTGATCACAACCTCAGCTTTCATTCCAGCGCTTTTAATCAATGACAATACAGAGTGAAGATGCGGCGTAGCTTCAGCGTGGACACCCATGATGTCAGCCCCTGCTTGAGCAAAATCAGCGACATATTTCTCTGGGTCTTCAACCATCATGTGACAATCGAAGACTAAATTTGAATGTGATCGCAATGCTTTGACTACATTAGCACCAAAAGTCAAGTTAGAAACAAAGTGGCCGTCCATTATATCAATATGCAAGTATTCAACACCTGCATTTTCAACTACTTCAACATCGTGTGCCAAATTAGCAAAATCTGCACTCAAAATCGATGGAGCAATTTTCATACTATCACCTCATTAAAATAATTAACCAAAATATTATAGTATATCTTTCAACAAGCTCAAAGAAAACTGACCCACTTTTAATTATATTTTGGTTTTCTTTTTGCAATATCACTTTGAAATTGCACATAGTTCTCGTACCTGCTTGCTAAAATCGTTCCATCTTCGTAGGCTGCTTTAACAGCACACTGGGGTTCTTTGAGATGTAAACAGCCGCGAAATTTGCAATTATCTTGCAAAGCAACAAAATCCGGATACAACAGTGGTAATTCTTCTTTGCTAACATCCAGTATTTCAAATGAAGAAAAACCGGGCGTGTCCGCAATCAAGTTGTTTTGAATTTGTCGTAAAGTAACACGCCTGGTAGTATGTTTTCCCCTGCTTAAAGCCTTGGAAACTTCTGCTGTTTTTAAATTTAATCCAGGAGCGATCAGATTTAAAAACGTAGACTTTCCAGCTCCAGTCTGTCCCATAACTACGATCACTTCCGAACTGACTTGTCCCAAAAAATCATCTTTTATCTCTTTTGGATCCTCCTTAGAAAAAATAAAACATGGAAAATACTGCTGATAATAATCAACCAACTTAACTAATTTTTCCCTCTCATCTTGGCTAAGAAGATCTGCTTTAGAAAAATAAAGCATAGGCGCAATATTATTATTGCGCAGAGATGCTAACTGCCGATCTAACAAGTTAGTCGATAATTTTGGTTCCACACAAGCAGTGACTACGATTGCCCTGTCAACATTTGCGACCGGCGGCCTGACTAAACTATTTTTTCGTTCTAAAATTTTCAACAGATAGCCCTCACGTTCATTATCGGCTTTAAATTCTACCCAATCTCCAACATAAGGAACTTCTTTTTTATTACGAAAATTTCCCCGAGCGCGAGTTCGGTATATCCGTTCATCAGCCAGTACATCAAAATATCCACTTAATGACTGGATTATCTGTCCTTTAACCAAATTGCTTCCTGCCTTTCTTAGTCACCTCAAACAAATCAACTACGAATTTGGCTGAGCGCGCCCGCCAATAGAGTCGCCAATATTATTCTTGGGTTACATCGTCTTTTTCTTCGATCACTTGACCATCACGTACTATTTTGTAAGCACCTTTTTTCCCATCTTCTAATTCAAAAGGGATTTGAACCTCACGATCACCAGTAATATCTAAAGTTTGATAAATATTTTTTATTTGATGACTTTTATCTGAAATATAGATCTGAACCTTGTTGCTTTTTCCCTGATTGGTTTCCTCAAACGGGAGCTTAACAGACACAGCAAACTTAGAGGTGCTATCCGCTAAAGAAGAGGATGATGAGGAAGATGACGAACTTTCTGCCGAAGATTCTTCTTTCGCACCGTCAGAGATCGTAACACTAATAGTATCTCCCTGATTAAGCACAGTTCCTGCTGCAGGTTCTTGTTGCATAACGATACCTTCGTCATATTTATCAGAATTTTCCCGGGTCACATTCAAAGTCAACCCTTTTTCGTCAGCATAGTCCTGCGCGCTTTTTAGCGTATAATTCAACAAATCACGTAATTCAAAACTCTTTGCTCCTTGGGAAACCTGGAAAGTAACAGCGGTTTCACCCATTACTACTTTCTTTTTAGCAGAGATACTTTGAGATTTGATCTCACCTTTCGGTATCTTTTGAGAAAAGACTTTTTCAGATTGAACGGTGACTCCCCTTTTTTTCAATTCTTTCTTAACTTGAGAGTATTTTTGCCCTGTATAATCACCAAATTTTTCTTTTTTAGGACCTTTGGAGATCTCTACATCTACTAAAGTTCCCTCCTTGATTTCTGTTTTGGCTTTAGGCCGCGTTCTGATAACTTGACCAAAATAATAAGTATTGTTGTACTTTTTGGTGACCTTTCCGAGTTTTAAATTAGCATCTTTTAGACTTTCAGTAGCCTCAGAAGTCGTCATTCCCTTCAATTGCGGCACAGAAGTATCTTTGGGGATCATAGCATAAGAAAGTCCAGTCCCTACTAAAAGAACCAGCAAAAAACTCAAAACAAAGAGCCACCTCTTCTTTTTACTCCACTTTTTCTTTGTTTTTTTGCTAATTTGATCTTGGTCAAAGCCTTCATCTGCAAGAGACTGATCCTTGTCAGACAACTCACTATCTGAGGGAGGTAACAACACTTTAGTCTCATCATCATTTTCAAATGAAGGCAGCCATTTACTTTCATTTGCCCTGCCTGGAGACAAACAAGTCCGTAGATCCCCGGCCATTTGTTCAACCGTTGTGTAACGATCTCTTAGGTCTTTAGCAGTCGCATGAAATACTACATTCTCCAATGCTTGAGGAACATTGGGTTCTTCTTGCCTAACTGAAGACATTGCTTCCTTATAATGTTTCATAATGATCGAAACAGCATTTTCGCCACGATAAGGCACATGCCCAGTCAACATTTCAAACAAAATGATACCCAAAGAATAAATGTCAGCTTGCTTGGTAACAATGCTGCCCCGCGCTTGTTCAGGAGAAATATAATGCACGGAACCCATAACAGTATTTGTTTTAGTCAATGTAGAGGAAGAAACCGCAAGTGCAATCCCAAAGTCAGTTATTTTTACATTTCCTTCTTGGTCGATCAAAATATTTTGCGGTTTAAGATCCCGGTGGATAATGCCATGCTGATGAGCGTCACCAACGGCTTGTAGTATCTGCTGCATGATTTCTAAAACTCTAGTTAATGAAAAGGGATATTCTTGTTTGATATACTGCTTTAAATCCATCCCTTTCACATATTCCATTACAAGATACTGGTTACCATCTTCTTCACCAATATCATAGATCATAACGATATGAGGATCGGTCAATTCTGTTAAAGACATGGCCTCGCCTTGAAATCTTCGCACAGCAGTAGGATCATCACGCATATCTAAGCGTAACAATTTAACCGCAACAGAACGCTTAAGTATCAGATCATAGGCAACATAAACATTAGCCATGCCTCCTTCGCCCAAGACATTGACTATCTTATAGCGACCATTCAAAACATAACCTGTTTCCATTAACTGACCTCCTTATTTTCAAAGGAAATCAATAAAGCAGTGATGTTGTCAGCACCGCCTGCTTGATTAGCAGCTTTGATCAGTTGCTGGCATTTTTCTTTCAAACTCAACTTTTTTTGTCCTAGGATCGCAGCGATCTGCTCGTCTTCGACCATATTCGTCAAACCGTCAGTACATAAAAGCAGCTCCCCCGGAACTATTTCGCACAATTTCTGATCTAAGCGCGCATCTTTCGAAACTCCTAAAGTTCTGGTAATGATATTTTTTTGCGGGTGGATACGTGCCTGTTCTTTGCTGATCTGTCCATTTTTAACCATCTCGTTGACTAACGAGTGATCTTCTGTCAGCTGAGTTAGACGTCCTTCGTTGAAAAGGTAGCACCGGCTATCGCCAATGTTTGAAATCAATAATCTTTTTTTAAGAATAACCACGCAAACTAATGTGGTGCCCATTCCCATTAAAGAATCATTTTGATCGGCAGAATGTAAGATCTTCTTATTTTCCGACACTGCTTGTTTTTGTAACCAAGAATAAGCATCATTAGGCATCTCAAAACTAGTCTGTTCGAATTCGTAGCCAATATTAGAAACAGCCATTTCAGATGCAACTTCTCCTCCTTGATGCCCTCCCAAGCCATCAGCAACGATTGCTAAAGAAACTCCAACTTGATTTGTAAAAAAACCAACGAAGTCTTCATTTTTCTGTCTGGAGCGTCCAACGTCACTTAAATAGGAATATTTCACTTCTCACACCTCATTTTTGTTTAAAAAGAGTAGCAATAAAAAAGCCATCCGAATCATAGTCGTCCGGGTAAATCGTCAAGGATAAAGACTGACGTTCGTCTTTTAAATGATACTTCGTTGTTGTTTTGACTTGTACAAAATCTGGATTTGCAGTCAAAAACTTATCAACTACTGCTTGATTTTCAGTGCTTATAATAGTGCAAGTACTATAAGTCAACTGACCACCCTTGGCAACTAATGGAGCAGCAGCTTGTAAGATCGATAATTGGACCTGAGCCAACTTGGTCGTATCTGCCAAACTTTTTTCATATTTGATCTCAGGTTTGCGTCGTAATAAACCCAGGCCAGAACAGGGAGCATCAACCAATACCTTGTCAAAAGTCTCTCTAGAATATTTTTCAGGACTTTTTCGAGCATCTAATGCTCTTGTTGTTACACTCTCGCTGAGATGCATCCGGTCTACATTTCTTTGGATCAAACGTAATTTATTTTTATGGATATCAAGTGCTTCAACATGTCCGTTATCATTTAAATGTTCCGCAATTTGTGTTGTTTTTCCTCCTGGTGCAGCACACATATCCAAGACTTGATCATCTGGCTGAATATTCATAGATTCAACACTCAAGCTCGCACTTTCATCTTGAACAGTAACTTGGCCGGCTTTGTATGCTCTACTTTGCGGGATAAAGCCGCCCTGCACTAATAAAACAGCTGGCGAAACCCGACTCGGTGAAACATCAAACCCCTCGCTTTTTAAGATTTGTTGGACTTCTTTTGGGTCGCTGATCTTGTTGTTAACACGAACGCTTTGGGCAGGTGTTTTTAAAGTTGACTGAAGCAAAGAGCTAACTTTTTTAGGATCTAATTCAATTAGCAGCCTATCAACCAACCAGCGAGGTGTACTCGTCTGCACGCTTAACTTTTCAACTGGATCTTTGATCTCAGAAATTTTTGGTAATCCCTGACGCGAAACAGCATGTAAAACTCCAGTCACAAATCTTCTCGTTCCTTCATGACCCATTTGTTTAGCGATCTCAATCGCCTCATTAAAAATTGCATGTTCAGGTATACGGTCCAGATACCCAAGCTGGTACACAGATATCCTTAATAACTCTTTGACCCACAGATCAAGTTTCTTAGGCTTTTTTAAAAAAGGCTTCAGAAAAAAATCCAAAGTTAGCTTATTTTGAATCGTTCCATACACCAAATTAGTATATAAATTTATATCACGGCCCACAAGCTTACCAGCAGCTACAGTTTGGTCAACAACCTTATTCGAATAGGAATTTTCTTTTTCGATCCGAGTTAAGTCATTTACTGCGAGATAGCGCGCACTATTTTTTATTTTACTTGTCATCTGAGATCAAAACCTGCCCCTTTTCTAGCTTCTGGTTCAATCCATTTAAATAGTCGGTCACAGTTAAACGTTGTTTGCCTGCAGGTTGTAATTCATTGATCTGGTAGACCGTACCTTTAGCCGCAGCAACCGTTAATTGATGTTTGGTAACTTCAATGATCGTCCCTGCTGCTTGTTCGGTTCTTTTTTCAAGAGGATCAACATTCCACAATTTTGTCCGTTTACCAGCAAAGTTCTCAAAAAATGCACCCGGCGCTGGACGTAGTGCCCGGACCTTCCAGTCTATCTGTTCAGCAGTCAGTGAAAGTAAGAGTTGTTCTTCTTCAGGTTTGATCGTTGGTGCAAAAACAACTTCATCTTCATTTTGTGGAGTTGAGTTTAAGTTACCCGCGATCAATGCAGGTAATTTTGCTAGCAGCAGATCACGGCCTAAAAAGCTTAATTTTTCAAATAAGCTTCCAGTATCATCACTCATTGTGATCGGTAATTCTGCTTGACCAAGCATTTCTCCCGCATCCATTTTTTTGATCATATAAATCAAGGTGACACCAGTCTTATCATCACCATTCACTAGCGAATATTGTACCGGAGCACCGCCACGATACTTAGGCAATAAAGAGCCATGAACGTTGATTGCTGCAATTTTTGCGCTATTCAATAACTTGCTGGGTAAAAATTGCCCATAAGCAGCGGTCACGATCAAGTCAGGCGCAAGGTCAATAACACGCTTCATTTCTTCACTGCCACTGATTTTTTCCGGCTGCAGTACTTCGATATTATTTTTCACAGCAACTTCTTTAACAGGAGAAGCAGTTAAACGGTGTTTTCTTCCTACGGGGCGATCGGGCTGCGTAACGACTGCTTTAACATCATAAGCTTGTTTTAATAACCCCTCTAATACTGGAACTGCAAATTGCGGCGTTCCCATAAAAACGATTGAAGTCATACATCCACATCCTTAATTTCTATAAAATATAATTACTTTAGATAAAATCGATCGGATCTCGATCAATTTTTAGTTTGAGTTTTTGTCTAGCCTCTTTTTGACTATTCAACAGTAAATCTTCCAAAAATGCATCCAGCTCCGGTTCTTTTTTATACTTGATGACTAATTGATAATAAAACTGATTATTAATTCTCATGATAGGTTTTGGCGTTGGCCCGAGAATAACAGCTTGTGAGGATAATACTTGTTTTAATTGTCCGTCGATCTCAAACATCTTCTTGGCTACATCTGCTTCGTTAGGTCCGCTTGTTACTATCTGGGTAGTAAAGAAATACGGAGGATAACCGCCACGATGGCGCATATTCATTTCGATCCCAAAAAACTTCTCGTAATTCTGTTTTTTCGCTAACTGAATGGCATAATGTTTTGGATTGAATGTTTGAATGACGACCTGACCTAGTTTATCAGCTCGACCTGCACGACCACTGACCTGTGTTAAAAGTTGAAAAGTTCGTTCAGCCGAACGAAAATTAGGTAAGCTCAGAGATGTATCTGCATTTAGTACTCCGACTAATGTTACATCCGGAAAATCTAATCCCTTGGCGATCATCTGTGTTCCTAATAAAATATCAGCTTCTTTGTTTCCAAATTGACGTAATAGTTTGGCATGAGCACCCTTACGTCTTGTGGTATCAACATCCATTCGCAAGATCTTTGTTTCAGGCAGCAATTGTTGCAATTCTTGTTCCACTTTTTCTGTCCCAGTCCCATAATAGCGGATTTTCTTGCTTTGACAACTAGGACAAGTTCGAGGGATCGGTTCTTCATGTCCACAATAATGACACTTCATAGAGTGCGAATCCATATGAAGTGTCAATGATATGTCACAGTTAGGGCATTTTAGGACAAAACCGCATTCCCGACACATAATAAAGGAAGAATATCCGCGCCGATTCAGCATTAGCACAACTTGTTCTTTTTGTTCAAGGCGCTGTTTGATCGCATCTAACAGTGGTGTTGAAATATCAACGGCTGGTGCTCTTTTTAATTCTTGTCTCATATCGATCAACTGAACTTCAGGCAATGGCTGTCCGTTGATTCGTTCATCCAAACGGAGCCATTCATAAACTCCCTTCTGTGCTCTTGCACGCGATTCTAACGAAGGAGTCGCACTTCCTAAAACAACTGGGCAATGATGCCATGATCCCCGTTTGATGGCGACATCACGGGCATTATATTCTGGCATATCTTCTTGCTTATAACTGGTTTCATGTTCCTCATCCATGATGATAATGCCAATATTTTCTAATGGCGCAAACACAGCCGAACGAGCGCCAACCACCACGGTAGCATCATTTCTTTCGATCCTGCGCCATTCGTCATATTTTTCTCCTTCAGACAGACCACTGTGCAACACAGCAACATTTGAACCAAAACGAGACTTGACCCTGCGCACCATTTGCGGAGTCAAAGAAATTTCAGGCACTAACATCAAAGCTGTTTGCTTATTTTTTAAGGCGCATGCGATCGTATAAAGATAAACTTCTGTTTTGCCGCTGCCCGTTACCCCCTGAAGTAAAAAAACTTTATCTTGCTGCTGAACTATTGAGTGATCTATCCGCTCAACCGCCTTTTGTTGAGCAGCTTTCAATTGCTTAGGCTTAGTTCTTTTAATTTCAGCATCGCGATAAGGATCACGATATTTCTCGACTTTTTCTTTTTTTAACCAGCCTTTTTTTTCACCCTGTGTGAAGACAGCCGCTGACAAACCCGTTTTTTTTATGGCATCTTTTTGTGTCAAAATTTGTGAACCTATTTTTCCTAAAAAATCTAATAAGAGCCGTAACTTATCTGCGTTCACCCGTAACAATTCTTTTTGTTTCTGGACCTCTTGAGTATTTAACAGACTTTTGATCACTGTAACTTTTTTTGTGCGTGCACGGTCATGAACTTGATAAATAACTTCTGCTTTTTTTTCGCGACTGAGCTTTGAAAGTTTTTTAAAAACATCCGCTGATAATTCTTTACTGTCAAATTTTACTTCATTTTGTTCATCGAACAACTGCTTGACCTCTTCTGAAACGTCTGTACTAGTCAGTTTGATCGTTTTATTGTAGCTAGCACGCATAGCTGCTGGAAGCATGACCTGTAAACATGAAATTTTAAATGAAAATGTCCACTTAGCCAACCAACTCGCCATTTCTAACATTTCGGTGTTTAAAACTGGAGTTAGGTCTAAGACTTCCTCGATTTCTTTGATTTTAAAAGAAACACCTGGTCGTTTAGAAAGGATCTTGGTGGTAAATCCCAAAATTTTTCTTTTTCCAAAAGGCACAATGACACGCATTCCGGGAAATACTTGACCTATCCATTCTGTCGGTATGGCATAAGTATATGGTTGATTGGTTTGCATTGAAGGCACATCAACTATTACCTCGGCAAATTGTTCACTCACGTCTTTCCCCTCTTTACATCTTATAAACTAGTCAGTTCGTCCAAGATCTCATCTGCAATTTTGTCTTTACTGGTCTTTGCGATCAACTTAGGTTCCTTTTTTGGTCTTAACAACCGAACTTCATTGTCGGCTGCATTAAAGCCAATATCTTTGCGAGAGACATCATTCAAAACTAACATATCCAAATTTTTTTTAACTAATTTTTTATTACCATTTTCTATTAAATTTTGCGTTTCGGCTGCGAATCCTACTAACTTTTGATGCGTTTTAATGTGCCCTAAATCAGCTAAAATATCAGGATTGGCAACCAGATCCAAATGCATGCTCTGACCATTTTTCTTGATTTTTTGCTTTGCGATCTGTTTCACATGGAAATCCGAGACCGCAGCCGCCATAATAACCACATCGTTTTGCTCAAATTTTTCCTTAACTTTTTGCTGTAATTCTTTGGCAGATATAATGTCTATTACTGCAACACCACTTGGTTTAGACAACTGAGTCGGCCCACTGACTAAGGTCACATTTGCTCCGCGATCAGCTGCTTTTTGAGCTAAAGCATATCCCATCTTACCGCTTGAATGATTTGTCAAATATCTGACTGGGTCGATTTCTTCAACCGTCGGACCAGCCGAAATTAAAAGATTAACGCCAGCAAGATCTTGCTTAACAGTGATTTTTTCGCTGATCCAATGAAAAATTTCTTCCGGTTCTGGCATTCTGCCTCGACCACTATAGCCTTCGGCAAGAAACCCAGTTGCTGGAAACATGACACTCACACCATCGTCTTTTAATGTATGAACATTTCTTTGAGTTGAAACTTGTTGCCACATATTTTCATTCATAGCAGGTATCACAAATTTAGGAGCGCGTGTGGCTAATATCGCCGTAGATACAAAGTCATCTGCAAGACCGTTCGCCATTTTCGCTAAGATATTAGCTGTGGCTGGTACAACTACAGCAATATCCGTCCAATCTGCGAGCGCGATATGCGGTACAAATTCTTGATCCTCTGTTGGCACATGGTCGGTATAAACATGATGAGTCGATAATACTTCAAAAGTTTGCGCAGTTACAAACTTTTGGGCGGCACTTGTCATTGCAACTTTGACCTCAAACCCCGCTTTGATGAAGGATCGCACCACCTGTGCTGCCTTGTAAACCGCGATCCCACCAGTAATATACACAGCAATATGTTTCTTACTCACGTTCTTCGTTCCTTTCACTGATCGATATTACCCTTTATTGTATCAATTTTACCTGTAATAAAAAAGTGTTCATTACTTTAATGGGGACAACAACCTGAACCCAAACAAAAGTAATGAACACTGGATAAAAAGAATCTATTGTTTTTTAGTATCAGAAATCTTTAAATCGCCAGCTTCGACCTCTTCTAAAGCACGTCCAACATTTTTCTCAGAAGTATATTCACCTAATAAAGGCATTGCTCCATCATCAAGTTCATGTGCACGTTTAGCAGCCAGCATCACCAATGAGTAACGAGAATCTACTTGATCTAATAGCTTGTCTACTGAAGGATATAAAATCATTTTAAAGCATCTCCTAATTGTTTTTTATAGTCTGGTAAGAAACGTTTTACACGCCAACGTTCAGCTCGGATAATAGTTTTGATCTTTTCAGCCGCAGTTGGGACCTGATCATTAACAACAGCATAATCATAATTCTGCATCATTTCTATTTCACCCACAGCTTGGTGCATTCGCTTATCGATGGTTTCTAAGTCATCAGTACCGCGATGAACGATCCTTTGCCGCAATTCCATTAAATCAGGCGGGGTCAAGAAAATAAATAAACCGTCCGGGACTTTCTCTCGAACTTGCATTGCACCTTTGACTTCAATTTCTAAAAAGACATCCTTACCGGCATCTAACATCTCATTCACATATTTTAAAGGTGTTCCATAATAGTTGTCAACGTACTGTGCATATTCAAGCATTCCGCCAGTTTTGATCTCATTTTCAAATTCTTTTTTTGAGACAAAATAATAGTCCTTACCATTGACCTCTCCTGGACGCATCTTTCTGGTAGTCATTGAAATTGAATAATCAAAATTATTTCCTGGTTGTGAAAAGATCTCTTTTCTAACGGTTCCCTTCCCCACTCCAGATGGGCCCGAAAGCACGATCAACATTCCTCTTTTAGACATGCACTAAAACTCCTCAAATAAATATTTACCTTCTATCATGCACTTTTTACTTATTTTTTTCAAGTACGACAAGCAAGAAATGGCAAGAAAATTTTATTTTTCTCATGATTTTTTCAAAAACTAGTCTATAACATCTCTCGGAAAATAATATGTTTAAATGATGAGCGAATGTACATTTTTAGAACAACAAGAAATATTTGCGAAAAACAAAACTTTGAACTTGCGTTCGGGAACTTTTGTTCTATAATGGTAAATGTAAGCAAACAAATGTTCAACCGATCGCTTTATTATTTTTAGAAATGTTTTTAAAAATCAGGAGGTAAAAACATGAAATATCATTTCATTGCACTCTTACGAGCAAAGGCCTTTTTCTATTTTCAACTTTTACTAACAAAATGGAATACATTTTTCGATCCAGCACAAGTCTTAGAACAAGAACAAATTCCTTCAATGCCTGAATTTCAGATCGATTCATTCATTAGAAAATCGTAAATTGATCCGCATTATTTTCAAAAAACAAATCACTGCGATCTCCATCAGTGGTAGTTTTAAATCAACGATCAGAACAGCAAGTTCAAGCGATTATCCTTTCAAATTAAAAAAAACATCCTAAAAAAAAGCAACTCATTTAAATGAGTTGCTTTTTTTACGACATTTTATAATTAATATTGTTCGAAATATTGTTTTCTTTCCCATTGTGAAACATCCTGGCGATATGCTTCCCATTCGATTCGCTTACCTTCAAGAAAACTTGCAGCTAAGTGTTCACCAAGAGAATTCAAAATAACATCATCCTTTTTCAATGCTTTTAATGCATTATGCAATGTAGAAGGAAGGTCTACAATATTATTCGCATGTCGCTCTTCTTCCGTCATAACATAGATGTTCCGGTCGATTGGTTTAGGGGGTTCGATTTTATTACGTACACCATCTAGTCCGGCTTCCAGAATAGTTGCAACGGCTAAGTATGGATTAGCAGTTGAATCAACACTGCGTAATTCCAAACGAGTTGAACCTCCACGTGCGGCTGGTACACGAATCAAAGGAGAACGATTATGTCCTGACCAAGCCACATAAACAGGTGCTTCATAGCCTGGTACTAACCGCTTATATGAATTAACGATCGGATTAGTAATGGCCGTAAAATTACGAGCATGCTTTAATAATCCGCCTAAAAAGTACATCGCGTCTTCTGAAAGTCCAGATTCAGCAGATGCATCGTAAAAGACGTTTCCACTGTCATTGAATAATGACATATTAACATGCATTCCAGAACCATTAATACTGGTTAATGGCTTTGGCATAAAGGTTGCATGTAAGCCATGTTTGCGTGCTACTGTTTTCACTACAAGCTTGAATAATTGAATGTTATCAGCAGCATGTAAAGCATCAGCATACTTAAAATCTACTTCATGCTGGCCAGGAGCAACCTCATGGTGAGAGGCCTCAACATCAAAACCTAAACGTTCAAGTTCAAGAACGATCTCGCGCCGACAATTTTCGCCTAAGTCAACGGGAGCTAGGTCGAAATAGCTTCCCTGATCATTCAATTTAGTAGTCGGATCATTCGTAGTTGGATCCAGCTTAAATAAGAAAAATTCAGGTTCAGTCCCGATGTTAAAATCAGTATAGCCCAGATCTTTCATTTCACGCAAAACTCTGATCAAATTGTTTCGTGGATCGCCCATAAAAGGTGTCCGGTCAGAATTATATACCTCGCAAATCACCCCAGCTATTTTACCGTACTCACTACCCCATGGTAAGATAGTCCAAGTTGACAGATCTGGGTACAACCACATGTCACTTTCTTCAATTCTTACAAAACCATCTATAGAAGAACCGTCAAACATAATTTTGTTATCCAACAACTTGTCTAACTGGCTAACTGGAACTTCAACATTTTTGATCGTGCCATACAGATCTGTAAACATTAACCGTAAAAACTGAACATTCTCATCCTTAACAATTCGGCGAACATCATCTTTAGTGTACGTTGGTTTAGCCATTTGCATACTCCTTTGTTTTTGACCTACAGTTTCTTTTTATGGACAGAAAGTTTATCAGCTCGGTCAGCCAATCCACCAACAGCTTTGATTTCTTCACGTAAAATACGCCGAACATCCGTGTCAGTCAATGACTTTTGCATCTGTTCTTGTTTTGCGTGTTCACGTTCTTTTTGCTGTTCATAAATGTGTCTGATTCCAGCCATATTTATCCCTTCGCTTAAATAATCTTTGATCTCAAGTAATTGATCCACATTATTAAGTGAATACATTCTCCGATTACCTTCATTACGCTCAGGGATCACTAAGCCTTGCTGCTCGTAATATCTAATTTGTCGCGCAGACAAATCAGTCAATTTCATTACCGTTCCGATCGGTAAGACTGAAAGTGAGCGCCTTAACTCTTTTTCTTTCATAAAATTCCTCCCGAAACTACTCATCCATAATATCAAGTAGTCCAAAGCTTGTCAATATTTTATGTCATATTTTATAACACGAAAATAATTCCTGATTTATAAGAGCTAAACTCATATTTTTAATACTTTTAACTTTTTTTATTTCTATTTTTTCAACTATACCAAAGTTAAACTTTACTTTTTTGGATAGACTTTTGATACACATAGTTTTATTTTATCCATTCAGTAACTATCTGCTCTATCTTTGCTATTTCTTGCGGATTTTGTACTAAATCAAACCACGAAACATTCATTCGATTTCTAAACCAGGTTAGCTGCCGTTTTGCATAATGGCGTGAATTTTTTTTGATCAGTTCAACACATTGCTCAAGTTCTGCTTCTCCTGCAAAAAAAGGAAAAAGTTCCTTATAACCGATACCCTTTCCTGCTGGCAGCTCACCACCGCCATCTTGATAAAGCTGACGTGCCTCTGGTAATAATCCATCATCCATCATGTGCTCGACTCTCGAATTGATCCGCTCGTATAATAATTTTCGGTCTGTATTTAGTCCGATTATTAATGGATCTAATTTTCTTGATCCGACATCATTTTGTTTTGAAAATAATTCTCCTGTTTGCAAATAAACTTCTAAAGCTCTAACCACACGGCGCACATTGTTGACTGGTATTTTTTGGGCAGCTTTAGGGTCAACTTTTTCCAAGCGGTCCCACAGAGCTTTGTTGCCATGCGACACAGCGAATTTTTCTAATTCTTTTCTGATATCCTGGCCTACAGGGGTATCCGGGCTTCCTAAATTAAAACCATCTAGCAAAGCTTGTATATACAAACCTGTTCCACCTACAATTATCGGCAAATGCTGCTTTGTGGCAATCTTTTTGATTTCTTTTTCACTGTTATCCACAAAATCAGCTACTGAAAAAGGCTGGTCTGGTTTTAAAATATTCAAAAGATGATGATCGATCCCATCCATTTCACGCTCTGTCACCTTGGCTGTCCCAACATCTAAACCTTGATACACTTGCATCGAGTCGCCTGAAATAACCTCACCATTAAATAAATGTGCTAATTTGATTGAAAGGTCCGTTTTTCCAACAGCCGTTGGCCCCACGATCACTAACACTTTTTGCGCCAAATTTTTTCACTCCCTGAGCTAACTTTTTTGCTATTATTCCTGATATCTTTTTAAGCAAAAAGGAAATGAGCTTTTATTGCTAAACTCATTTCCTCGACTTGCATTCAACTATTAACCTTTACTTTTAGTTTTTCCGTCCCACTTATCAAAGCCGGATTTCAAAATATAAAGGTCAGAATAACCATTTTTGTGTAATTTAGATGCCATACGTGGTGCAACTGTCTTAGTATCATCGTACAAATACACTGGCATATCTTTACGTAAGCTATCTTTAAATAATTTATACTGTGAAAACGGCATATTTCTAGCACCTAAAATGTGCCCCTTCTTAAAATCTTTTGGTTCACGAACATCAATTATTTGTGCTCGGTGCATACCTTTTTTAAAATCCTCATTAGTTAATATAGTTGCATGACGTTTCCCGATAAAATAAGTATAAAACTGTCCGCCAAACAGCCAAACTAAAATTAAGATCAATACTATATTGATCCAAGCCATAACTGACAAATCACCTAAAACAAACACTGATAAAACTCCCTTCACCCTTATTGCCTCTAATTATTTTTATTTAAACTTTAAAGCCAATGATGCAGCACCGATCAAACCAGCATCGTTACCTAATTCAGCCAATTTTAAATGAGTTGAATCTCTGACTGTTGGAAAAGCAAATTCTTCAAAGTTTTTGATAACTCTGGTCAACAAGAAATCGCCTGCAGCAGATACACCGCCACCGATCACAATGTACTCTGGATTAGTTAAGGCTGCAATATTAGCACATGCAAAGCCCAAGTAGTAACATACTTCATCAACAACGCGCAAAGCTAAAGAATCATTTTGTTTAGCGAGATCAAAAACATCCTTAGAGGTAATATCTGCACCATTATCTAAGGAACGTTTCAATTCTGAATCACCAGCAAATTCTTCTGCTTGATCTCGCGCAATATGCACAACACCAGTAGCTGACGTATATGTTTCCAAGCATCCATGACCCCCACAAGTACAGAGATAACCACCAGGATGGACATTTATATGACCGATCTCTCCTGCGGCACCTTGACCGTGAAGCAATTGACCATTGCTGATAATGCCACCGCCAACTCCAGTACCCAGTGTAACAAAAACCACTTCGTCAGAATTATTTCCGGCACCCTTCCAACGTTCACCTAAAGCGGCAACGTTAGCATCATTATCTACAGCAAAACTGATCCCTGTACCGCGTTCGATCTCTTCTTTAATGTTTTGAGTAGTCTTCCAATTTAAGTTGTATGCACCAACAACCGTTCCTGCTTCTAAATCAACAGTTCCGGGGGTACCCATACCGATACCCAAAAACTGATCCTTATCCATATTGTATAATGCAAGATGATGATTGATCGATTCAATAATATCTGGAACAATATGTGCTCCATCATCCAAAATATTAGTTTCAACACTCCATTTTTGCTGAATCTCACCCTCAGTAGTTAAGATCCCAAATTTGATCGTAGTGCCTCCCAAATCAATTCCAAGCAACTTTTTGTCCATCAGCTTGTTCCTCCTGCTAACTTTTATTTTTTTCTTGCTCGCGTTGTTCTTCAATTCTATGTTCACGTTCGATAACTAATTTAGCTTTGATAAAAGTTTCTTTATCGATCACGTCAGATTCTCGTAAATGATCTAATTCCAAGGCCATTAGTTCAATATCCCACAAACGTTTACCAACATAGACAAAGACCCCAAAACGTTTTAACAATTGTTGTACATCATACAGAGTCTTCAAAAAGAATCACCCTTTCTATTATAGCGGAAATTAGTACTGTTTGAAACCGGCTACAGCAAGTATTCCATATATAATTACTAAGGCTGCTCCAGCCAAGATTTTTTTGTTAGTTGGAATTTTTTCCAGGTTAGGAGTACCTAGAACATAAGCCGTTAAAAAGCCGGCTAACAACCCACCTATATGACCGGCAATGTCGATCCCAGTAAATCCTAGACCCAAGTTTAAAATTACTAGGATCAAAAATTGTTTGGCTGTGGCTCTAATATACGGATTTTGACGGTAAGATTCACCCAACATCAAAAAAGCACCAAACAAACCAAAAATAGATGTTGATGCTCCAGCAGAAATGCTCGGACTGAAAACAAAACTGGCAATGTTTCCACCTAAACCACTGATCAAATAAAGGATCACAAAACGCCATTTACCAAAAACTGCCTCGATCTGTATGCCAATAAAATAAAGTGTCACCATATTCAAAACGATGTGTTGCAATCCAATGTGAATGAACATTGGGGTAAACAAACGCCACCATTCTCCTTGCCCGATCAATTGGTTGACCTTTGCACCAAAAAACACTAGAACATTAGTATTCTCACTTCCACCTGCCACGGTCATTAGCAAATAAACAATAATATTAATAATGATCAAAAAATAAGTAGCAGATGGTCGTTGTTTACGTGTCATATTCTAACCTCTTCCCTGCTTTAAAGAAAACCACCCTGAAGTGGTAACAATGTTTGCGATAGCCTGGTCATTTGCGTCCACTTGCCACTTTGTACCTAAGTAGAAGCGCGCAGGTTCCGCACAGCTGATCACGGCTCCATGATATTCGGCTAAAAAGCGATCATAAAATCCACCACCAAAGCCTAATCTTTCCCCTTTAGAGGTAAATGCAAGTCCAGGGACTACTGCGAGGTCAATTCGTGCAGGTTCAACTACTACTGAACTTTCTACTGGTTCCAACACTCCAAAATTCGATCTCACAATTTGAGTAGCAGCATCAAGTCGACAAAATTGCAAACGATGCCCGGATAATGTTCTAGGAACCACAATAGTTTTTTTACTGTGAAGAGCCGCAACGATCAGAGGTTTTGTATCAAACTCTAATGGCTCACCGAGTGTAATAGCAATGACATTGGCATCCTGCCAAACAGCGGAAGATAATAATTTCTGATAGATCTGTAATTCACTAGCTGTTTTTTCCCATCGACCAGCCTGTGAAGTTAATTTATTTAATTGTTGTTTGCGCATGTATTCCTTAGAGAACATTAACAAACTCCTTTATGATTATAGAAAAAAACAACAGGAACTTTTCCTGTTGTTATTTTGTTTCGCGATGTAATGTAACTTTATGATCACGTGGGCAATATTTTTTAAGCTCCAAACGATCAGGATTGTTACGCTTATTTTTGCTTGACAAGTATGTCCGTTCATGACATTCTGTGCATTCTAATGTAATGTGTACACGCATCTGTTTGACCCTCCAAACTTACATATCGTATTCAAAAGACACTTAAGCGCCTTTAACGTTAATATAATACCATCTTTTATTTATGATTACCAGTATTTTTCCTGGATTATTCATAATTTTACCTTGA
>NZ_AZFI01000010.1 GCF_001435755.1 Ligilactobacillus acidipiscis DSM 15836
ACGAACTAGCACCACGCGTATAATTACATATTAAGAAGTTTTGGAGTAAGACCTTAGGGTCAGTTAGTTGAGGCCTTAGATAAACAGTGGTTCCGTACATAAATGTGATTTGGGAACATTGTCCAAATTTATAAGGCCTTTTTTAGGGGAAAGTAAGAGGAGCGTATGGTAATTTCATGCGACTCCCCTTATTTTTAGTTAAAGTTATTTATTTTTGAATGAAAAGAAACGAGCAAAGATTTTAATAAGTGCCAGTCTTGTGCTGTTGGCGGACAATTCCAGGTGATTTGTTCGGTTTTGATCCCTGGATAGAATTTGTCTGAAATAAAAAGATCTGTTTTCTTGGTGATTTTTGGATCAATGACGATATTGGACCCTGTAAGTTTGACTAATTTTTTTTGAATAAAACGGTTATAAATATTTCCGACTGAAAAATCAGCAACTATATGGACCTGATCGTCCAAGACACTTTCAGGAAGTTCACTAAAAATCAGTACTGTATACTGATAAAAAAGTTGTCGCAATGATTGCAATGACAAAGATGGGGCGCCGACTTTTTGGCGGATACGAATGAAGCTTTTAGCTAAACTACAGATCACTGGATATGAATTCATAAACCGAGCAATAGCTTCTTGTTCGAGGTAGGTATTGATAAAGAAAAAAGGAGACAGAGTTTGTGTATTTAACTTGGTTAATCTTTCAGTAAAGATAGGGAACTTGTGGCGACAGTCTAAAACGGCCAGATTTGTTTCGACGCTTTTTAACTGTTGATTTGTTACTTTATTTATTTCATCTTTACGTTTGAGCAGGGGTTGCTTTGTTAAAGGCGAAGCATTATAAGTCATGATATAAGCGTTAAAAAATAACGCCTCATGATAAGCTTGCTCTTCAGTTAATCCCAAATTTTTGCTCAGATAGTCTTTCGTGCGTGCAAAATAACTGTTGGATGGTCTTGTCAGTAAATCATCTTCGCTACCCAAAATCATTTGTTTATTTTTGATCCTTAAAAGTTGAATAGCTAGGAAATAAGAAAGTTGTCTTTTTTCGGCATAAGTGGGTTCAAGCTGCCAATTAAGGATCAGAAAATTTAACATATCATGGACTTTTTTGCTGGATCCTTTTAGGGGAAACTGTTCATTGCCAAAAAAGAAAAATGTGATATGCTGCAATAATGCACGGTATTCGATCTCGTTATTCATTTTTTGATCGGGAAATTCTTGCTTAAGATCATAGAACATTTTTTTCTTGCTGCGGTAATAAGTTGATTGGCTGATACCGGCTTTTTTTAAAAAACTTTCACGTGAACCGCCCATTCCTAAAGCATCGTTTAAGAAGATCTTGATATTTAGCGAATTTTTGGCAAGCAACATGGTTAATAGTACGATCGTTTGAGTTGTGACATTATTTAAAGTTAACCCGCGACTTTTTTCAAAACTAAAGGAAAACTGTTCATTATTGTCACTGATCGTTGACAGTTGTTTGCAGGCGATGTTTGTTTGATAAGCACTGATGGTCAATTCTTTTTTTAATTTAAGTAATGAGATATTAGTGATATTATTTTGAAAAAAGTATTGGACTATGTCGATAAGTAATTGCTCATTTTCGTCAAATAGACAATAAAACCCCTTTGCCACGCGATCAACCCCTTTTGATGTTTATAACAAACTAAGGTCATTATAAAATACTTAGCTATTAAAAGCATGCGATTTGCAAGGGGAGATCGGCTTAGTGATCGAAGTCGAGGTTTTGGTGATTTAATTTGGGAAAAATGATTTTATCACTTAAACCAACAAAATAACCCTGGAATAAAAACGAAAAGACAGTACCAATATTGATTGCCCAAACATTTTGGTTACCGAATGCACATAAGATGATCAGTGTGATCGGGATCAAAAAAGACGTCGTCTGAGCAATAGCAGCATTACCATGGAAAAATTTGAAACGAATGATCTGCATAAAATCGTCATTTGGATGCAAAATCAGATTAACCCGCTGATAAATTGAAATGCCGGCAGCGATACATAAAATACCACATAGATCTAAAATGATTTTGAGAGGTAACGGTAAAGAATTTAAACTAGTCTTTGAGAGTAGACTTGTCAGCATCCCAACTAAATAGCTAAAGGGAAGCATGAAAACAAAATTACCAAAAATCCGTCGAAAATCAAATTTGCGAATGATCAAAGCATTAGACAAAACAACAGCGACACCTTCCCAAAATAAAACTCCTGTTAAACTATAATTAAAGAAATGAGACAAGTTGACCGAAGAGGCAGTCCACAATGCGCTGCCTAAATTTAGCGAGACAGTTAAGGCATTACCAAAAGAATTAATGATAATCGAAACAATTAAGAAAAAAATATCTCCACTGACTGTCAGTGAGCCATTTTTATGAAACATAGTATGTAAGAACTCCTTAAAGATAAAATAGATGTTTTTAGTTCAAATAAGACTATAAGTGCCTATAGTTGATATTGTAAGACAAAATCCCTACTCAGGGAAAATCGTATTTTTTGTATATTTCAAAACGTAATTTATGGATTTTCTTAAGATGAGGGGGTGTTTGTTATAATCCCTTGAAAAAAGCGGTCACAAATGCTATTTTACAGTTAAGAAGAGGTGTAGTTGTTCCAGTAAATTAGTAAATTGTGGTTCTATATTTGAGTCTTTCAAAGCTGTTTGCCGAACTATAAAGGGAAGATGATTTTATTATGATTATTTTGGAGTTTAAGGTTCCTTCACCAAAAGATATCTATAATGAAGCCAAGAAAAAACTTAATGAGCAAAAGAAGAAGAAAAAAACTAAGGAAAAAGGTCCGATCGCTGTTCCAGTTTAGAACGCTATTGCTTGTCAAAATCATTAAATTTGAATATCGGTAGTAATGGCACTATTCTAGTCATGGATGGTGCTATTATTTTTGACAAAATTAGACGATATTAGTTATATTGAAAAAGATTTTAGAAATGGTGGTGTATTTTGATGGATCAAACATGGATCGCTCAATTACCTTTAAGTGAGATCAGCCAGATACAGCCAATTGCTGGTGGAGATGTAAATTTGGCTTATCGGGTTGATACAGCAAAAGGTCCGTATTTTTTGTTAGTACAAAAGGGACGCGCAGCTGACTTTTATGCTGGAGAAATAGCGGGTTTAAAGGCGCTATCAGCTGCCGATGTCAAAGCACCGCGAGTGATAGCTAATGGGCAGATCGACGGTGATGCCTACTTATTGCTTAATTATCTCGTGCAGGGGCATCGTGGCAGTCAAGCTCAGTTAGGTCGCTTAGTTGCTAAAATGCATCGATACTATAGCCCTAATCAGAAATATGGTTTTTCTGAAGCTTATCAGGGAGCAAGTATGACTTTTGAAAATAAGTGGACTGACACTTGGAGTGAACTTTTTGTTGAACAAAGGATGGATCAACTAAGAGATGCTTTAGTCGGCAAACATTTGTGGACTAACTCAGCTCTTAAAAAGTATGAGCAGGTTCGTTCCATTATTGTGTATTCTTTGGCTCAACATAAAAGTAAACCAAGCTTATTGCACGGTGATTTCTGGGGTGGCAACCATATGTTTTTAGAGGATGGCCAACCAGCTTTGATCGATCCTTCTGCTTTTTATGGAGACCGTGAGTTTGATATTGGTTGTAGTTTAGTGTTTGGCGCGTATGACCAAGAATTTTATTCGGCCTATCAAGAAGCTTATCCGATGGCTGCAGGGTATGAGAAACGTTTGAACTTCTATAGTTTATATTTGCTGATGATCCATTTAGAAAAATTCGGTGGAATGTATGCTTCAGCAGTGAATAATACAATGGAACGTATCATTGCTGAATCTTAGTTGGGGTGTGGACAGTAGTCAAGCTATTTTAGCAAATTTGAATGTTTTAGTTTCGACATTTTCAGTTTTGCAATGTATAATGAAGATGTACTGGAAATGAATTAACCGGTATAAATTTATTCGCGTCAAATTTGATGTTTAGTAATGCACACAGAAGTTCCCAGCCGGTTACTGGGAACTTATTTTTTTAACAGATAGTGCTTATCGGTGTTAATAATATTTCATAAAAAATGATAAATAAAATGCGAAAAGAGGGAAAACAATGGACGGGAAAGAAAGAAAAACATCCAAGAAAAGCGAAGCTGAGAAATGGTCTGCTTCTTGGTTTTTTAATTGGGTGATCAATAGTCGTTTTGCCATTGCGATATTGGTTATTTTATTAATATCTTTGATTATACTGGTCTTGAGTAAAATGCGGTGGATTTTTAGCCCACTGACTATCGTTTTAAATACCATAGCATTACCAGTTATTATTGCCGGAGTTTTCTATTATATACTAAACCCTTTAGTGGATTGGGCTGAAAAAAAATATCATATCAAACGTTCTTTGATAGTGACGATAGTTTTCATTGTTTTGGCATTATTCATTGCTTGGGGGATAGGATCATTGATCCCAGTTGTTCAAAGTCAAACACAAGATTTGTTGGCCAATTGGCCAGATTACTGGTCTAAATTGGGAAATTTTGTTGTTGGTCTTTTTTCGGCAGATGGTTTAAAAGATCTGCAAAATGAATTGAGTACGGTTAATACAGACTTGGGAGAAATTTTTAAACCTAGTAAGGCAGTTAACTTTTTGCCTAAGTCGCTGAATTCGATCGGCAGTATTTTATCACGCGTTACTTCAGTAATTATTTCTATTGTGACCGCCCCACTGATTTTATTTTATTTACTAAAAGATGGTCATGACCTGCCCGATTATTTAGTGGGTTTTTTACCAAACCGTTATCGTTTGAGCGTGAAAGATATTTTTAAAAATATGAATAGCCAGTTAAGTAATTATATCCGTGGCCAATTAGGTGTGGCATTTTTCGTGGCTGTTTTGTTTTGGATCGGCTACATGATCATCGGCTTGAGATTTGCATTATTATTAGGGATAATTGCCGGACTGTTGAATCTGATCCCATATCTGGGTTCATTTTTGGCCATGGTGCCCGCCATCGCCGTAGGTTTGTTTACATCGCCATTTATGTTAGTCAAGGTATTGATCGTTTTTGTGATCGAACAAACCCTAGAGGGACGGTTAATTTCACCGTTGATTTTAGGTAATAGTATGAAGTTCCATCCTTTAACAGTTTTGTTTGTATTACTTGTTTCTGGTAAAATTTTTGGTTTGGTTGGGGTTATTCTTGGTGTTCCAGGTTATGCTGTGATCAAAGTAGTGGTTTCGACATACTTTGACTGGTTTAAGCGCAGCCATCCGGATCTTTACGTTACAGAACATACAAGCTTGCATGATATATCATCAGATGAAGAGGAGCAGTAGGCGCTATTCTTGGCGTTCTCTTCAATAAAATACTAGAATGATCAGTGAACATTAATGTCAACATTTTTTGAAAGGAAGGTCATTTAATGAAAGTTTTTGTAATCGGTGCAGGTGGAAATGTCGGCCGTTTGATAGTCGAGCATCTAACAAATGAAGGTGACCAGGTCACTGCGGGTGCACATAGGCAAGAACAAGTTAATAGTTTCCGTGAGCAAAACGTAAAAGCCGAAGTTTTTGATTTATTGAAACAGCCAGAAGAGATGGCAAAACAGCTACGCGGCTACGATGCTATTGTGTTTTCTGCTGGATCCGGCGGTAAAACTGGTGATGATATGACCATGTTGGTTGATCTTGATGGGGCTGTTAAAAGTATGCAGGCCGCAAAAATTGCGGGGGTAAAAAGATTTATTATGATCAGTGCGATTTTTGCAGAAGACCGAACCAAGTGGGTCACTATTAAGCCTTATTATGCTGCTAAGTTTTACGCAGATGAGTGGCTACGTCATCGGACGACTTTGAATTATACAATTTTGGAACCAGGGGCATTAACGTTTGATGATGAAACTGGTAAAGTTGCCACTGATGATTTAGAAAAGGGCGGTTCGATCAGCCGGGCAGACGTCGCGGCCGCAGTTGCTGCTAGTTTGCACGATGATTCTTCTATCGGAAAAGTGATCCCATTGATCAGTGGTGAGACCCCGATCGCGACAGCAATCAAACAAGCTAAATAAAAATGGGTATTAAAAAGAGTCGTAAACTTGAAATGTAACTTCCTTGATTGGGAGTTAGACTTCAAGCACGACTCTTTTTTAGTTTTCGTTAAATTCTTGATCAAAGTTGTTAACAGCATCTACTGAGCCGATAACTGCCAGCATATCCTTGTGATGAATAATGCTCCTAGCATCAGGATAAACATCAACATGATCTTTTTGGATGATGGCGATCACGTTTACATCAAAATTATTTCTTAATGATAACTCACCTAGTGTCCGTTCAGTGTATTCCTTATTATTAACTTCGACTTCAGCTAAAGTCACATCTTCACTGAGATCTAGATAGTCGATAATATGAGGTTGACGATGATGCATTACGATCCTTTTAGCCATATCAGATTCTGGCTGCACGATCTGATCGGCCCCGATCCGCTCTAAGATCCTGGCATGACTCCGATCTTGGGCTTTACAGATCAGATCTTTCACGCCTAAGTCTTTGCAGTTCAGTGCAGATAAGACACTTGCCTGAATATCGGAACCAATCGTAATAAAGACATGGTCAAAGGCTTCAATATTTAGTTTTCTTAGTGCTTCTTCATCTTGTGCATCGGCAATGACAGCCTTGTTAGCAATATTCATGTAGCGATTGACTAGTTTTTCTTTGGTATCTATCGCTAAAATTTCTTGATTTTCGGCGGCTAGCTGCTTGCACAAAGCACCGCCAAATTTTCCCAGACCAATGATCGCATAGTTTTCGTCAGCTCGTGTGACCTGGTTTTTATTTTTAAATTTATCCAATGAGAACACTCTCCTCCGGGTAGCGAATATCACTTTGACCGTTCTTGGCA
Organism: Ligilactobacillus acidipiscis DSM 15836; assembly: GCF_001435755.1. Taxonomy (GTDB): domain Bacteria; phylum Bacillota; class Bacilli; order Lactobacillales; family Lactobacillaceae; genus Ligilactobacillus; species Ligilactobacillus acidipiscis. The sequence goes on from NZ_AZFI01000010.1 coordinate 6,886, forward strand.
TTTAATACAGTATACATAACGTTGAAAATGCCGACTCTGCCGATAAACATCATCAGCATGATCACAATTTTGCCAAATAGAGTTAGATGAACAGTGAGACCTAAACTGATCCCAGTTGTGCCAAATGCTGCCAAAACTTCAAAGATAATATATTCAAGGCCCATTTTTTCAGCTAGCGGCTGAGTCATACATAAAACAAAAGTAGCAACTGAAACAATCAAAAATGCAACAACTATTAAGGTCAAAGCACGATAGATATTTTCTCTTGGAAAACGACGATTACTGAAGTTTACGTCATGGTGCCCCCGCAAGGTAGCCCATGTCTGAACTGCTAATAAACCGATCGTAGTACTTTTGACACCGCCAGCGGTTGAACCAGGAGTTCCACCAATGAGCATTAAGATCATGGTCAAAAAAGTCCCCGCCATTGAGAGGTGAGTGTAATCAAAAGTTACTAGTCCAGCCGTCCGTGGCGTGATAGCCATAAAGATAATATTAATTATATTATGGAAAGTCGAGGTATTGTGTGAAATATTATTAAAACCGTTTTCTGTCAAAGCATACAAGAAGATACTGCCAATGAAAATTACGAAACCAGTCCTAAGCGATAATTTTGTGTGCAGTGAAAGGTGATGTCGTTTGTGATATGTTAAAACATCCCGCCAGACTAGAAAGCCAACCGAGCCGCACATGATCAATATACCAAGGACAGTTAAAATATAAGTGTTATCTTTAAATGTCGCAATACTGTTGCCAAATAAAGAGAAACCGGCATTACAAAAAGCAGATACCGAGTGAAAAATACTGTACCAGATCCCTTTAAATAGACCGAATTTTGGGTAAAAGTCAAAAAACAATAGTATCGCACCAACGGTTTGGATCCCTAAAGAGAGGCCAACTATCATTTTAACTAATTTAACTTGAGATAAATGTTGGAGGTTTAACGATTCTTGTGCCAACAATTGCGTTGACAAACGCAATTTTCTTCTGGCAGAAGTAAACATTAAAACCATGAAGGTCATGAAACCCAAACCACCAATTTCACTAAGCATCATAATCACGAACTGACCAAAAAAGGACCAATATGTACTAGTTTCGACTAGAGTTAAGCCGGTTACACAGGTTGCACTCGTGGATGTAAAGAGGGCAATTATAAAGGATGATTCAATACCATGCACTGTCGCGATCGGCAATGTTAACAGTAGAGCTCCGAATAAAATGACCGCCACGAAACCAATTGTCAATGTACTAGACAACGAGAAGTGACGGTTGGCAAAAGTAAACAAGAAAAAAACTCCCTTACTAATTCGCTTTGATTATACACTTTTATCATTCATTTTGAAATAACCGAAACACGCTAGAATAAGACCTTCGTAGATCATAGTATGGGACAAGTCAGCTTGCTTGGCAAATGAACTGTTCAACCGCTAAAATAGATCGAAACTGCTCGATTTTTAGCGTGTGATCACTGGTGGTTATTCCAGCAGCATTTTTAGACACATATATTGTATGTTAAACTAATAATATTGGGGGTTTGGACATGACAATAAAAAGAAGTGACAAACTATTAGAGATCGTTAATCAGAAACAAAAAATCGCAGTCAATGAATTGAGCGAAATGTTAAATGTTTCAAAGGTGACGATACGCAAGGATCTTTCGGACTTAGAGAAAAAGGGATTACTTGTCAGAAAACATGGTTATGCTATTATTAACGATCCCACTAAACTGAATTATCGAATGGCTCAAAATTATGATGTTAAACAACAAATTGCACAAGTTGCCGCGAATTTAGTGAGTGATCAGGAAACTATCATGGTAGAATCCGGCTCGACCTGTGCATTGCTGGTCCAAGAGTTAGGTAAGCAGCAAAAACATGTCACAGTGATCACAAATTCTTATTTTATTGCCGATTTTGTTTCAGATCATCCTAATATCACCATTTTTGCTTTAGGCGGTAAATATCAAGCAGAATCTGAAGTTGTGGTCGGACCGATCGCGAAGAATGTCTTAGCAAATTTTCACGTTGATAAACTTTTTATCGGTATGGACGGATTTGACCCGCAACAAGGTTTTTTTGGACGTGATATAATGCGTGCTGATATCGTAGAGGCGATGGCCCAAAATGCCAATAAGCTGATCATATTGAGTGATTCAAGCAAGTTTGGTAAAGCTAGTTTGATAAAGTTGGCCGATTTTGCGCAAACTAAGATGGTCATTACTGATGACGATATTCCAATAAGTGTCAGAAGGATCTTACAAGACAAGAAGATCGATCTCAGAGAAGTCAAGCATCTTTCTTGATCAGTACCTGTGAACGTGGAGGTAATAAAATGTGTGGCCGTTTTATGTTTCAACCGGAAACCAGCCCAGAGATCGATCGGATATATCGCTTAGCACAAAAGGCTGGTTATTTGCCTAAAATTGGGGAAATTTTTCCTAGTGATCAAACAGCTCTGATAGTAGCAGGACAAAAACAAGTCCAAGTAGTTTCAATGAAGTGGGGTTTTCCTGGATTCGATTCAAAGCGACTTTTGATCAATGCTCGTGCAGAAACTGTTCAAACTAAGTCAATGTTTGCCCAACATTTTACAGTAAATCGGTGTGTGTATCCGACTACCGGCTTTTTTGAATGGACAAAACAAAAAGATAAGATTTGGTTTAATTATCAAGAAGAGCCCCAACCATTATACATTGCTGGGTTTTACGGAATGTTTGCTGGTGAAAAAAGGAGTATTTTACTGACTACAAAGCCAAATGAGTCAATGGTCGAGGTTCATGATCGGATGCCATTGATACTGGCAAAGAATCAAATCAATCGGTGGATATATCAGCGAGAATTTGCCCAGAATTTTTTGACAGAAAAAATGCCTCTGTTGACGGCTGAAAAATGGGCGAAATAAAATTAAGATTTTAGTGTAAGCTTGACAAGTATGTCATTATTTTTCATACATATGTTAGTGTTACAAGACTATTGGTTAAATAAGGGAAGGAAAAGAGTTTTTTGAAGAAACAAGGAAAGTTGTTGATCATAGGTATTATTTTGTTTGCGGGGTGTATGCGGACGCCGATCGGGATGGTGTCGCCTCTTTTAAGTAATATCCAGCAAACCTTAGGCGTGCCGGCAGGATTGTTGGGGAGTATTACTACTATCCCATTATTATGTTTTGCATTATTTTCTCCGTTTGTCCCCCAATTAGGGAAAAGGTTTGGAAATGAGTTGATCATGTTTTTTGCAGTTTTGGTTTTAGCACTTGGAAATTATTTTCGGGTATTTTCAACGACTTTCTTATTGATAGGAACGCTACTGATCGGTCTATCCATTGCAGTGCTAAATGTTTTGATGCCCGTCACGATCGCCCAAAAGTACCCGCAACGTGTTGGAGTCATGACTAGTGTTTATACTTTTTCTATGACATTATTTAGCGCCCTGGCTTCGGGACAAAGTGTAGCCTTGGCTGACCATGTCGGCTGGCAAAAGGCGATGCAAAGTGTGTCGATTTTGGCTGTTTTGGGGATGATTTTTTGGCTGCCGGCTTTAAGAAACATTCATAAGTCAAAAACAGGTAAAAGAACAGGAAATTCTGTGTGGAAGGCACGCGGAGCTTGGTATCTCTCAGCTTTTATGGGCTTGCAATCCTTGCTGTTTTATACGACCTTGACCTGGGTCCCAACGATTTTGGTGTCACATGGTATGTCACGAGGACAAGCAAGTCAGTTGTTTGGGTTAATGCAGTTAGCTTCCTTAGTCACTAGCTATTTTGTACCGATCTTGGCTTATCGCTTTAAAAGAACACGCGGCATTATTTTAAGTATGGCAGTGGGCTTTTTAGCGGGCCTCGGGTTGTTAATGATCCCTACTGCTAGTGTCAGTCTAACAATTGTCGTCGTGGTCGTTTTGGGGTTAGCGTCCAATATGGCCTTCAGTTTAGCAATGGCGCTATTTAATATCAAAACAGATACTTCAGAACAAACGGCCGAAATCTCTGGGATGGCACAAGCTGTAGGCTATATTTTGGCAGCGTTCGGCCCAGTAGGTGTAGGTTATTTGCAACAATTAACCGGTTCTTGGAATTTGCCATTGATTTTATTACTGATCGTAGTAGTTATTTTGACTTTGGCTGGATTAGCTGTTGATCGTTCCAGAACTATTTTTGACTAGTTGCGTGTTTTTGCGTGGGTGATTGAATTTAAAATTGATTTTTACCTGAAATAATAACTAGATAAAATTTAAAAAAGCGACGTGTATCAATTAAAGTCATTATGCATTAGGACTTTTAAGATACACGCCGCTTTTTATTTTTACTTGTTTGTAGTGAACAACTTTTTATATTCGCCATAACCAGATTCAGCTAATTTTTCAACTGGAATGAATTTCAGTGCAGCAGAATTGATGCAGTAACGTAAACCGCCAGTTTCACTTGGGCCATCTGGAAAGACGTGACCTAAATGAGAATTAGCTTTCTTGCTGCGAACTTCTGTCCGATGCATGAAATGAGAAAAATCATTCTTTTCAGAAACATTTCTTTTTTCCAGAGTTTTGGTAAATGAAGGCCAACCGCAGCCTGCATCGTATTTGTCTTGAGAAGAAAATAACGGTTCGCCGCTAACAACATCAACATAAATGCCTTCTTCATAAAAATCATCATATTTACCAGAAAAAGGCATTTCTGTTGCCGCATTTTGTGTCACATCATATTGTTCTTTAGTTAATTTTGCTTTTAAATCCTCTTTGTTTTCCATGTACCAACACTCCTTACTGTAACATATCCTGACTCAAAACCAGAAATGGTTGTGCACGATTGATTCATTAAAATTATGCTTTATTTATAAGAAAAATGCAAAAATATTGCCTACTGTCTGATTTGTGTCCTACATTAGTTGACATTTATATAGTCGTGTATTAGTGTAGTGATACACTGAATTGTTTATTACATTCTTTTAAAAGTCGAGTTTCGTGAGACAGAAAGTTCCGCCTATCCCGGTCTGACATTACAGCACAAGAACCGTGCTCTAACGCCAGACCCCGATAGTGCTCGCTTTCTTTCGTCTCACTGCACTCTGTGATTTAGTCGAGTTTCGTGAGACAGAAAGTTCCACCTATCTCAGTCTGACAATACAGCACAAGGAACGTGCTCTAACACCAGATTCCGATAGAGTGTTTGCTTTCTTTTGTCTCACTGCACTCTGTTTAAAAAAGGAGGAGTGTCTGGTGAAATTTACTGATGATGTACCTATATATCGTCAAATAGAACAGTATATTGCTGGAGAAATCATTAGCGGACGTTTTCACTCAGGCCAACAGGTCCCCTCTGTCCGTCAGTTAGCACTCCAATTTTCGGTCAATACTAATACTGTACAGAGAGCTTTAAGAGAGATGATCATCAAAAATATTCTTGAATCTCGTCGGGGACTTGGCAACTTTGTTACGTCTGATCCAACTATTATTGAAGATCTGCGGCAGAATCTGATCAACAAAAGTCTATTAGCAATGTATAAACAATTGCATGCTTTGAATATCAGCGATGTCGAGATCAAAGGGTGTTTAGATGATTTTCTGGAAAAAAGGAGAAGTGAAGATGGAAAACACGATCGAACTGAAAAATGTCTCTTATAAGCGAAATCAGCGGGTAATCCTGGCAAATATCAATTTAGAAGTAGAAAAGGGAACAACTATCGGCTTACTTGGTGAAAACGGTGCTGGTAAAACTACTTTGATGCGTAGCATTGCTGGAGTTGCTAAGGGTGCAAGAGGCGTTATTAAAATTAAAGACGAGACTGGTATAGTTGAGCGTAAAGCACTGGTTAGTTATACAGATTCTTTGGATGGTTTTTCTAAGGGAAGCAAGATCACAGATATTGTTGACTTCTATTCCCAAGTCTATCCTGATTTTAGTACTAATGAATATCGTGAACTCAGCGATTTTTTGGATTTCGGCAGTGATCAGCAAAAACTTGGTGAGTTATCCAAAGGGATGAAAGAAAAGTTAGTTATTAGTTTAACTTTGGCTCGGCGTGCGTCTGTTTATCTATTAGATGAACCATTTGAAGGTATAGACAGTATGACACGTAAGAAAATAGTTAATAGCTTGATTCAATGGAAAGCCCCTGATGCCGTGATGATGATCAGTGATCATTATATTTCTGAGATTTCTGGTTTATTGGATGAAGTAGCGATCATCAAGGATGACCACTTGATCGCTCATGAGAAGACTGAAAAAATCAGGGAGCAAGGAGTCAGCATAGAAGATTATTATGAAGGATTATACGACGAGGAGGTAACAACTAATGACGAGTCTCAGAAGAATGAGTAGAGTTTTGCTTACCGACAAGATAAAGACTGTTGGTTGGATCATATCTTTTTACTTAATAGTTGTGGTAGTTTCATTGCTTCCTGATGTTTTTAGTGGGAATTTGTTTACCAAACAATGGAGTTCCTTATTATTACAGCATTCAATGGGGTGGTCTGGCTTAGCAACACTGCTGGCATTTATCTTTCTGACCTGGACTAGTGAGAAAGTATACACTTCGAATAGGTATCGTCTGATACCGATCAGTGACACTAAACTGTATCTAAGTAATACTTTCAGTTCGCTGATTGCTTTTATTCTAGTATCATTAGTGCAGTTGATTTTTGTTTTAATTTATTATTTGTTCAATATGAAACAGATAAGCGCGATGTTAAGTACTAGTTTCGCTGGTGTTGAATCTCGCCTATGGCTTTTTTTACTAGCACTGGTCTTAGCTTCATTGGCAGGGATCTTGTTTTGGTGGGCCATGATCAGTTTGATCCACTTATTAACAACGGCAATTTCTCGTGCGTTACCGTCAAATCATCAAACACTGTATAAAGCAATAATCTATATAGTCCTGATCTATATAGCAATTTGGATGTTTACTAAACTGCAAGGGTGGCTCTCACAGCTCTCTTATTTGCAATATATGCTTTATTCTTCAAGCGTGTATACTGGTCCGATGTGGACAGCTTTAATAATGTTTGTTTTAGCCGTCATACTTTCGATCTGCAATATTTTATTACTAAACAAGCAGGTTGAAAGTAAACAATAGAAATGAATTAAAGCCATTATCTTAAAAAAGGTGATGGCTTTTTTTGACCCTAGTTTTAATGTGTGTTTTAAAATTAGTTAATAAGCGGTCGGTTCCTAAATTGGAACGTATCATTAAATATACTGGTATTTATAATAGATAATTTTGGTTAGACCACCACGGTGAATGGTTGAAAAACATTCGCCTTTTATCTCTATATAGATATATTTCAAAATTTAGAAGTATTTATTGCAATAAAAAGCGAACTTTATTTGCTATTTTTACAAAAATATATTGCTTTTAAAATTTAAAAAGGTATACTTGTTTTAGGAAAGAGCAATAAAACATTTTTGAGGGGTGCACATAATGAATAAAAAAGCGACCGCGCTTTTAGCTGCAACGTTGATGTTGGGAACAATTTTAGTTGGCTGTGGAAACAAAAACTCGGATTCTTCTAAAGGTACAAAACATACAGTTGCATTAGTAACTGACGGTGGTGGTATTGATGACAAGTCATTCAACCAATCTGCATGGGAAGGTATGAAAGCATGGGGAGATCAGCATGACTTGAAGAAGGGTGTTAATGGTTATAATTACGCTCAATCTAATTCAGATTCTGATTTCACGCCTAATGTGAATAAACTGGTTAAAGCTAAGTATCAAACGATTTTTGGCATTGGTTATAAGTTAGCACCCGTTATTGAAAAAACTTCTAAGCAAAATCCAGATACAAACTTTGCAATTATTGACGATGTAGTTAAGGGACGTAAGAATGTTGCTTCTGTGACATTTAAGACTGAACAGTCTTCATTCTTAGCTGGTGTAGCCGCTGCTAAGACAACAAAGACCAATAAAGTTGGTTTTGTTGGTGGTATTAAGAGTGATGTTATTACAACATTTGAAAAGGGATATATTCAAGGGGTACACGCAGTTGACCCTAAGATCAAAGTTGATGTGAAATATGTTGGCTCATTTACTAAAGCTGATGTTGGTAATTCGTTAGCAAGTGCAATGTACAATAACGGTGAAGATGTTATCTTCCACGCAGCTGGCGGTTCCGGTTCCGGAGTATTTACGGCGGCTAAAGATAAGTCTAAGAATGGTCAAAAGGTTTGGGTCATCGGTGTTGATCAAGATCAAAAGGCCGATGGTAAGTACAAAGGCGGCAATGTTACTTTAGCTTCAGCGGTCAAGGAAGTTGGAAATTCTGTTAAGAATTTGTCAAACAAAGCAATGAAGGGTAAGTTCCCTGGCGGAAAAGTTGTTACTTACCAGTTGAAAGACAAAGGTGTCGATTTGATCGATGATAATATGTCTTCCGCAACTAAAGACGCCGTTCAACAATACAAAGATAAGATCATTAATGGAGATATCAAGGTTAAAGCCGAATAATTACACTGAACTTCTCGTTTAGAAAATATTCTTCGCGCTACACTAATATTAAGACACTTTATCAACTTACGTCAGCGTAAGAGGTGGAGAATCGGGTTACCGATCCTTCACCTTTTTTCTAGATTAGCGAGTTGTATAAAAAGGTAAGGCATTCTTTGCGTTGAGGCTAACAAGAGGCTTTGTCTATCTAGCTGCAACAGCACAAGTATTATGTGTTGTTAAAAAACGATATACTTGCTTCTGACCTGCTTGCCCTTGCGCTGTGATTTAACTTGAGTTCCGTGAGACAGAAAATGCCATCTTCTAAGTTCGACATTATAGCACTAAAATCGCACGCTATAACGCTAGGCTCAGATAATGTTCGCTTTCTTTCATCTCACTGTGCTCTGTCATTAAAATAGGAGGCTGACAATGACAGAAAAATTCGTTGAAATGAGACATATTACCAAGAAATTTGGTCAATTTAAAGCAAATGATGACATTTCATTAAGTGTTCATAAGGGAGAAATATTAGCTTTATTAGGTGAAAATGGGGCTGGAAAATCAACCTTAATGGGGATGTTGTCAGGATTATTAGAAACAACTTCAGGTGAGATACTAATCAATGGTAAAGAAGTAAAAATGAAAAACCCACGTGAGGCTAAGGATTATGGCATTGGAATGGTGCATCAACATTTTATGCTGATCCCTGCTTTTACGGTACTGGAAAATATTATTCTGGGTGATGAACCTATCAAGCGTGGCGGGCGAATTGATTATTCCGGTGCTGAAAAAAGGATCAAGGAACTTTCTGCACGTTACCAATTGGATATTGATATTCACGCTAAAGTTCTTGATATTACAGTTGGAATGCAGCAAAGAGTTGAGATTATGAAGGCTTTATATCGAGAAGCTAACATTTTTATATTTGATGAACCAACGGCAGCTCTTACACCTCAGGAAATCGACCAGTTGATGAAAATTTTCCGTGCTTTGGCGGATGAGGGAAAATCTATCATTTTTATTACACATAAATTAAAAGAAATTAAAGAAACAGCTGATCGTTGTGTTGTTATCAGAAATGGACGAGTAATTGATACCGTTGAAGTAAAAGACGCTACTGAAGAACATTTGGCAGAAATGATGGTTGGACGAAAGTTGCGTAATTCCGTTGAAAAAAAACAAGTCGATCAAGATAAACTTGTTTTGGATGTTAAAAAGCTGAATGTTGAAAAAAATGGCTGGCTAGGAGTTAAAAACTTAGACATTCAGGTCCACACTGGGGAAATCGTTGGAGTTGCGGGAATTGACGGCAACGGGCAAACGGAGTTGATCGAAGCAATTACTGGCATGCGAAAAATTAAATCCGGTTCAATTGAAATTAAAGGGAAGCATTACGAAAATAAGCCAGTCCGCCAAATCACGGAGGCAGGCGTTGGCTATATTCCGGAAGACCGGCAAACCGTGGGATTGATCTTGCCGCTAACTCTAGCAGAAAATCTTTCCCTAAAAAATTACTATCAGAAGCCGGCAAATAAGTCGGGAGTCTTGAATTATCAGTACATCAATGAACATGGGCGACAGTTGATCAGTGACTATGATATTCGTTCACAAAATGAACAAGTTGCTGTTGGTTCTTTATCTGGAGGAAATCAACAAAAGGTTGTTGTTGCACGCGAACTAGCGAGTGATCCAGATTTATTGATCGCTGCTAATCCTACTCGTGGCGTTGACGTTGGTGCAATCGAGTATATTCATGAAATGATCAATAACGAGCGTAACTCTGGTAAAGCAGTATTACTGGTTAGTTTTGAATTAGACGAGATTTTGAAGCTGTCTGATCGAATCGTGGTAATGCATGCAGGAGAAATTGTGGGCGAGATCGATCCTAAGGATACTTCTGCCCAAGAACTAGGTTTAATGATGGCTGGTAAAAAAGTTCAAGCAAATACACAGGAGGCAGTGAAGTGAAACTAAAAGTTAAATCATCATGGGTGATACCTTTAGTAGCAATTATTTCTGGCTTTATAGTGGGCGCGATCATAATGCTGATTTTCGGCTATGATCCGATTCAAAATTACGCTAGTTTATTTGATGGTGCTTTTGGAGGTGTTTATTCAGTCGGAGAAACTTTAAGAAACATGACTCCTCTGATTTTGACTGCACTAGGTTTTTCGGTTGCTAGTAAGGCGGGGTTCTTTAATATTGGCGGTTCTGGTCAGTATTTGATGGGATGGTTTGGAGCAATTATTGTCGCTTTAAAGTTTTCTTTTCTTCCAGGATGGCTATTAATAATCGTGTCAATTTTAGCAGGTGCTTTGTTGGGCGGATTATGGTCAGCGATAGCAGGTGTTTTACGTGCTTATTTTGGAACAAGTGAAGTTATCACGACTATCATGTTAAATTATGTTTCGCTTTATTTTGTCAATTTTGCTGTTAAAGATTGGTTGGCAGGTAAGGGAGAAGACAGCTCGCCTAATATTGCAGCTAAAGCCAGCTTGCGTGGCAATTTTCTTGAAAATTTAACGGCAAATTCTACTTTGCACTGGGGCTTTTTGATCGCAATTATAATTTGTTTTGTGATTTGGTTTTATTTCAATCGTATGAAGAGCGGTTTTGAATTGCGCAGCGTGGGTATCAACGAGGAAGCTTCTAAATATGCCGGAATGAATGTTAAAAAGACGATTATCATGTCAATGTTGATTTCAGGATTGTTGGCGGGCCTTGGTGGTGCTTTGGATGGCTTGGGGAACTTTCAGAATATCTCCGTTTCAAATGCATTGCCGCAAGTCGGTTATGATGGGATGGCGGTTGCTTTATTAGTTAACTATAGTCCGATCGGAATTATTCTTTCTGCCTTGCTTTTCTCTGCTTTGCAGATCGGCGGTATGAGTATTTCCGTTTACTCTAATACACCAACAGAAATTGTTAGCATCGTTACAGCGGCGATTATTTTCTTTGTCGCTATTAAATATGTGATCGAATTATTATTGAACAAAAGAAAAAATAAGCCACAAAAAAAAGAAGCAGTTAAAGAAGAGGGGGCTGGCAAATAATGAACTTAACCACTACATTGATGACCATCTTATCTACGACTTTGGTCTATGCAGCACCACTGATTTTTACTGCTTTAGGAGGTACTTTTTCAGAGCGAAGCGGAATAGTTAATGTTGGGTTGGAAGGTATGATGATCGTTGGAGCCTTTAGCTCTAGTGTCTTTACGCTGAATTTTGCGCATACTTTTGGTGATGCAACTCCATGGATCTCTTTACTGGTTGGTGGTGCTTTTGGCTGTTTATTTTCAGCTTTGCATGCAGTCGCAACTGTCAGTTTTAGAGCTGATCACATTATTTCGGGAACGGTTTTAAATATGATGGCTCCAGCATTATGCGTTTTCTTGACACGGATATTTTATGATGGCAAAGGTCAAACGCCTGAAATAGATCAAGGTTTAGGGACAAAAACAATTCCATTTTTGGTAAATATCCCGTTTTTTGGTAAAGTCTTTTTTACTCAGACATCGTTAGTAGCTTGGTTCGCTATTATCGTAGCTGTGATTTGTTGGTATATTTTATATCGCACAGGCTTTGGTCTACGTTTGCGTTCTGTAGGCGAAAACCCAGCTGCCGCAGATACTTTAGGAATTAATGTTTACAAATATCGGTATATTGGGGTCTTGATCTCTGGATTTCTGGGTGGCCTCGGTGGAGCAGTTATGGCTCAATCGATCACACTTAGCTTTTCGATCAGTACCATCTCTGGCCAAGGTTTTATGGCTCTGGCAGCAATGATCTTTGGTAAATGGAATCCGCTTGGCGCGATGGGAGCAGCAGTTTTCTTCGGCTTAGCTCAAAGTTTACCGATCATTGGTGCATACATTCCAGGACTAGCAGGAGTTAACTCAGTTTGGTTCCAGATTGCTCCATATTTGATCACTATCATTGTTTTGGTCTTGTTCTTAGGAAAGTCAGTTGGTCCTGCAGCTGACGGGGAGAATTACATTAAGAGTAAATAACGCTGTATTTGTAGAAGTAGTTCGATAGTAAGTTTTATTGCTATAGTCAAACAATAATAACCGAGCAGTCAAGATCAGCAACCTTGACTGCTCTTTTTTCTTTTAAAGCTGCAAACTTTCGGTTAGAATTAACTTGAGATATGTGTATTCGATAAAAACGGAGGAATCAGAATGGAAAATGAGAGGAAGTTTGTTAATAATAAGAAAGGGTTAGGAACTGGCTGGATCGTAACGATCATCATTGCTTTATTATTGCTGATCTTTGGTGGAGGGTACATTCATTATTCAAATAGTTTAAATAGTGCCAAGCAAGATTATGAACAACAACAAGGTGACTTGCAAAGTGCTTTGCAGCGGCGTTCAGACTTGGTGCCGAACTTGGTTAACAGTGTTAAGGGTTCGATGGGACAAGAAAAAAAGGTCTTTGGCCAGATCGCACAGGCTCGTAAAGAATATAACACTGCTGCAAAATCAGGCAATACTAAGGACCAAGCAAATGCCAGTGCACAGCTTTCAGCGACGACTGCGAATTTGATCAATGTGATCAACGAGCGTTATCCTAAACTGACATCTAATGATAATGTCAGAAGGTTAATGGATCAATTAGAAGGCTCGGAAAATCGAATCAATTTAGCACGCAGAAAATATAATGATGCTATTAAAATTTATAATAATAAAGTCGTTCGTTTTCCATCATCAATGGTAGCTAATATGAAGAACATGAAGACTAAGTCATACTTTAAGGCGGATGAGAATGCGCAAAAAGCCCCTAAAGTTGACTTTGATAATTAAAGCTGGGATCAGGTATGAAAAGAAAATGTAAATTTATCCCTCTAATTTTCCTAGTTATGGTTTGCGGAATATTCTTGGGAAATAATGGGGTGCATGCGGAAGATCCGCAAAAGCTGCGACCAGATCCACAGCACGCAGTTTTGACGGATAAAGCGGGTATTTTGACACAAAAGACCCAAGACTTAGTCTTAAAACAAGAGGATTATTATCAATCTACCAAACCTAAACCCCAAGTTGCTTTAGTTACGATCAAGTCAAGTCAAGGTGAAGAGTTAAATGATTATATCAATGACATGTATCTGACAAAAAAGTGGGATGTGGGTGATGCTAAGCGCGATAATGGTGTCTTGATAGTCTTTGCAAAAAATAATGGTAAAAACAATGTTTTTATTTCAACGGGTGAAGGTGCTGAAACTTATTTGACTGACGGTCAAACATCGGATATTTTACATGATAATAAGACATTGCTAAAAAGCCAAGATCAAGCAGAAATAAATCGTGGCCTGCAGCAAACTTTTAAAGCAGTCGTGAAAGTTATTAACGCTCATTATAAGTTAAAAGATCAATTTGGTTCAAAAGACTATCGTGAAAAACAAGACCAAGACAATGATTCTGATGATAAGTACAGTTTTGCTGCGGTAGCAATAATAGTGATCGGCTTTTTCATTTATTTGATCACTGGTTCCGGTGGCGGTCCTGGTTCCGGCGGCAGAAGACGGGCTAGAAGACGCGGTATGTACATTGGCGGCTTTGGCGGAGGCTTCGGCGGCGGATCATCTTCCGGCGGTTTCGGCGGAGGTGGTTTTGGCGGCGGTTCCTCCGGCGGTGGCGGTTCCGGAATTTAAACTTGAATGATCGCTTCTAGAAAGTGGTACACTGATATGTAGATTAAACTAGGGGAGTGTTAGCTGGTGTCTTTAACGAACCGAACGCCTGAAAAAGAAGTGGAAGATTTATTCGATAGGATTTCTAATAAATATGATTCTATGAATAATGTGATCACATTGGGCATGCATAAACGTTGGCGGGAAGAAACAATGAAGACCTTACGTGTTCAACCAGAAGACGTTGTTTTGGATCTCTGTTGCGGGACTGGTGACTGGTCGTTAGATCTTGCTCACAAAGTTGGTCCAAAGGGGCATGTTTATGCGCTAGACTTTAGTGCAGACATGCTTGAGATCGCCAAGCAAAAGGTTAGGATCGCTGGAATGGAGGATCGTGTGACCTTGATTCAAGGTGATGCGATGAATCTGCCTTTTGATAATGACATGTTTAGTTGTGTTACGATCGGATTTGGGTTGCGTAATGTGCCTAATGCCAAGCAAGTATTACAAGAAATGCAACGTGTAGTTCGACCCGAAGGTGTAGTGGCTTGTTTAGAGACATCACAGCCTGAAAATTCAACAATTCATAAGTTTTGGAGTTTGTATTTTAAAGTAGTTCCAGTAATGGCTAAAATGGTTACAGATCATTATGATGATTACAATTATTTGCAACAAACAAGTAAAAATTTCTTAACTGCTCGCGAACTTTTACATTTGTTTAATGAAGTTGGTTTACAACCAGCATCATATAAAATGTTTTTCTTTGGTGCGGCTGCACTGCATATTGGTTTCAAGAAGTAAAGTCGTAGTGGGCACACAAAATTTGACTAGCAGATGAAATTACTTGTTCTTTTTAAAAAATCAATTATTTTTGTTATAATCAGACATGAAAGCATGGAAGTTGAATGCTGACGGATCCATCAATTCAAGGGGGTATTAAGTAATGAAGATAGTAAATGCATCGTTTACAGTTAGACCAGGATGGCAACCATATTATGAACATTTCATTTCAGAAATGGTCGATCGTTCACGCAAGGAAAATGGTAATGTGTCTTATGATCACTTTAAAAAATTAGGTGTTGGTAATGAATATGAGATAATTGAGCATTGGGCTGATGATGATGCCTTACAAGCTCATAAAGATAGTGCTAGCTATAAAGAATTCTGGCGTGGGATCAATCATTACGTTAAGACTGAACCAACAGTAACTGTTTTAGATCACTAAGACGATGGACGGGACGTTTCTAATTATGGAACGTCCCTTCTTTTTCAAAAGGCAGATTTTTAAGGCCGTGCTAAGTAAAAATATTCTTAGGTAAAGCAGTTTTATTAGGGCATAATACTACGTAATTATTGAAATGTTTTCTGGAGGAAATGGTATGGAACGAACTGATTATTATATTGTTATTACCCGCAGCGGTAAAGTAAAAAAAGCTCTTGAAGCAACACGAGCTAATTTGAAAAAAGCACAGCAGTTACTGAAAGAGAGCAATGGACATCTTTCAAGTGGAAACATTGTTATGACCAAAGATGATATTGAACCCAACGGAGAGGGTTTTTTGATCTTGATCAATGGTCAGGTTAAAGACAAGGTAGTTGATTTTGATGAAGCACAAGAAAATGCTCATACTTATCAGACAGCTCTAGAGGCTCTTGATACTTCCAGCAACGTGCAAATTGTTCAGATCAGACGGGATAAATCTGAAAGAAAACCTGTCCGTCTACCATTTGAAGGCCTAGATGAGTTAACTTTGAAGAGATTCCATATGAACCGCAAAAGACAACAAAACTGTGAGTATTGTCATCCATCTTATCCAGCACAGCCATATCAAGGCTTTAATTTCTGCCCTCATTGTGGACGTTATTTACACTAATTTTAGTTACTAGCAAGGAGCATTCGGATGACAAATTGGAAAAGATGGTACAAAGTAGTATTTTTATTCATTTTATTTCACATCATATATTTTGGAGGTCAATTTTTGGTTGAACTGCCAGCTGCACGAGGAGATGATTCATGGTCGGGAATACTGCAAGTTGTGGTTGTTTTCGCTATGATATTAATTTTTTTTGGCGGTTATGGCTGGTATGTGGAACACAAAGTCAAAGTAGGACCCCGTTTTTCTGTACCTGTCCATATTGGTCACTTGATTTCTTCAGTCACGACAGGACTGCTTTTGATCGTAGTGTTGAACTTGGTATTGCAATTTATTCTGCAAGTCTTGCATATCGTACCGGAGACCGCACAAAATCAAGCTGGTATCAACCGCATGCTCGAGTTAAATTCGATGAGTAAGTTTGTGACGCTATTCTTGGCAGTCATTGTCGCCCCAGTCTGTGAAGAAACTATATATAGATTACTGTTGATCGGTCCGATCAAAACTAAACAGGTCAAACCTACCACAAGGCATCGAAAGAGACTGGCCATTTTAAGCTGGGTATTCTTTATTTTGGCGCATATGGGTCAACAGCTTTATGGCGTTATCGTCTCTCCTTCATGGAATGGAACGGTTGCTGCGATAACTGCCAGTTTAACGTATGGTGTTTTATCTTTTGTATTGGTGCGTGAATATTATCTGCACGGAAGTTTAGCGCGTTCAATGGTGATCCATATGAGTTGGAATGCATTGGCAGCCGGAGCTTTATTGCTTAATTGAAATAGTTCAAATGGTGCTTGTACCGTGTGTTAAAATGATAATTGTTGCTTTTTCATAAGTATCATTATTTTGAGATAAATATTAGTTAAGGGGTGTTTTGATGAGTCAAGGTGAGTCTAATCAAGTCCTTGACCAAAATGGTAAGCCCTATAATCGGCTTGCTTTGGTATCTACACTGCTAGTAGGGACGTTTAGTACATTTATAACTTCGACCATGTTAACAACAGCTTTCCCATCTTTGATGAGATCTTTTAATATTACTGCTAACACGGTTCAGTGGTTGACTACAGGTTTTATGCTGGTCATGGGGATCACCATGCCGATCACTGGTTTTTTTATCAAACGTTTTGATTAACGTAAATTATATTTGACTGCAGTTGCGATTTTTTTAACAGGAACAATAATTTGCTTTTTTGCGCATACTTTTGCGGTTATTTTAGTTGGACGCTTGGTTCAAGCTACAGGGGTCGGAATCACAGCTCCTGTTTATCAAACGATCATGGCTTCGATCTATCCGCCGAACAAACGCGGCTCTGCAATGGGGATGGCTGGATTAGTGATTGGGTTAGCTCCTGCGATCGGCCCAACACTTTCCGGCTGGCTACTGCTTCATTATTCATGGAGAATGTTATTTCTTGCGATCATGCCGATTTCAATTGTAGTTTTAATAATGGGTTATTTTACTTTACGCAAGGTTTTGCCAACTGAAAAGGCGCCAGTTGATTGGAATTCTGTTTTGATGTCGATCGTTGGTTTTGGTTCAATGCTATTTGGCTTTTCTTCAGTTGGTAGTTATAGTTGGTCTGATCCAATCGTATATGTGACTTTGATAATTGGAATAACTTTTGTGGCGTTCTTTGTTTGGCGGTCTTTGAAGATCGACAATCCTTTATTGGAATTTAAAGTTTTTAAGCATTCAGACTACACACTTTCTGTTATTTTGGTAGCCGTAGCCCTTATGTCTATGAATGGGTTCACTTTGATCTTGCCATTATATTTGCAAACGATCCGAGGAGAATCGCCTTTGGTTTCAGGGTTAACACTATTGCCGGGAGCTATAGTGATCGGATTGATGAATCCTGTTACCGGCCGGATCTTTGACCAGATGGGTGGTCGTAATATGGCGATCACTGGGATGTTTTTACTAACAGCCACAACTGCAACTTTTATCCCTGTAACGGATAAAACACCGATTTCTTATTTGGTAGTGTTTTATATGGTGCGGATGTTTGGGATCTCGATGGTCACCATGCCGACAACGACAACAGGCATCAATGCTTTGCCGCTGGACTTGATTGGCTCAGGAACAGTGGTCAATAATACGATCCGCCAGGTTTTTGCCTCGATGGGGACAGCGATTTTAGTTTCAGTGATGTCAAATGTTACTTTAAGTCATACACCAGCGCACACGATCATGTCGCAGACACCGATCTTATTTAAGAAGCTGTCGTTGCAAGCGAATATTGTTGGTTTTAGGTATGCCTTTGTGATCTCTACGTCTTTTGCTTTAGTCGGGTTTATACTAGCATTCTTCTTGAAATCTGATAAGGAGGCGCTTTAAATTGGGGATCGCATTACTTTTTATCAGCGTTTTATTGTTTGCATATTCTATGATTTTTGTTCAAAGTGGCCTCATCAAACGTTTATGGGTCACAGGCAGTGTGATTTTGTTGGCAATAATAGCAGTGACACTGATCCTAAACGATACCGAGCATTTTGGAATGAAACAAGTGACTGAAGTGCAAGAGTTTGATTTATTGGCAAACGAGAAAAATTCTCCGACTAAAAAGTTAGTTTATAAAAAATTAGGTAATGGTCAGGAAAAAATATATTTTTACAGGACAAAAAGAAGCAGTCCCGCTAAATTAAAGAAAACTGATCCAATGACAACTAAGGTTTTTATCAAACGAGATCCAGCAAATAAATTAACGGTCGCTAAAAATTATTGGGTATATACAAATGGCTGGTCAAAGTTTTATTTTGCCGGGGGTCAGCCAAACCATCAATTTATTGACCAGCGCTTTACATTCCACATTGATCAGAGTTGGCAGCTGTCAGAATATAAAAAATAACAGACTAAAATTTAGTATCCATGTGTTAAAGAGACGGAAATTTTTTCGTCTCTTTTTTATTAACACAATTGCACTTAAAAAAGGAGCAAGCGGGCTAAAGTAATCTTACAAACGAGTACACCGCTAAAAAACAGAGCGAATAATAGCTGCAAATAAATTACTAAGTTCTAGTGGCTCAAAGTCGCATTGATTTTAAAATAGAGTGTACAATGTCAGTAGGAATAACCATGAAAGGAGCATGCAGAATGGCAGGAACTTATTTTGGGATCCATAATCATACAGCTATGGGCTCCAATAATCGATTTTTAGATTCGATCAACGAAGTGGCTGAAATTATCGAAGCAGCTCATGAAAAGGGACTAGCCGGTATTTCGTTAAGCGACCATCAGTCATTGAGCAGTCATGTTCAAGCAGAAAAGTATTTAAAAGCGCATCAAGATGAACTGGGGGATTTTAAAGTAGCTTATGGCGATGAAATTTATTTAGTTGACAGAAAGACAGTCGAGCAGGCTAGAGAAAATAAGGAAGCAGTTCCTTTTTACCATTTTTTGCTGACCGCTAAAAATGAGCATGGTTATCAGTTTTTAAGACAATTAACGACTCAAGCATGGATGGATAGCTTTTTTGCAAAAGGAATGCGCCGTTTGCCAACTTATTGGGATTGGCTGGAAGCTAACTTGCCAGCATACCGAGGAGATATTATTGCTTCGACAGCCTGTTTAGGTTCAGAACTTTCGCAAACGATTTTGCATGGGAGCAAAAGTCAGGCCCAAAAATTAGTAGAACGTCTGGCCAACTTGTTTGGTGCAAAAAATTTATATTTTGAAATTATGCCGTCCAAAACGCCTGAGCAAATTACCGTTGATCGAGCATTGGTCGATCTTTCTCTTCAGACGGGGATCAAATATTCGATTTCAACTGATGCACATTACATTGATTTACGTGATCAAAACAGCCATGAAACATTCTTGAAATCAGAAAATCAAGGTCGTGATGTTAAAAGCTTCTATTCGTATGCTTATTTATTTTCACTAGCAGATTTGAAAAAATACTTGCCAGAAGATGTTGTTACAACTGGTACAGCTAATTCATTAGAACTGTTAAAGCAGATCGAGTCGTATAGTTTAAAACATACCCAGGAGATCCCGACGACTCCATTACCGGATTTTCAGGTGGTGAGAGACACTGAGTTTAGCGTGGATCTTAAGAAGTACCCAGCAATCAAGTATTTCTTTACTTCTACCGCAACTGCGGACCAATACTTTTTGCGGTTGCTGGTAGATGCAATGGAGGCCAAAAAGCAACCGCTAGATCAGATCCATTTACAAAGGATCAATGACGAACTAAACGCGATCAAAGCCGTCAGTGAATACCTTGGTGCACCATTATCGCAATACTTTTTAACTATGCGTCGTTTGTTGCAGATCGTGTGGGGTACAGGCTCCCTAGTTGGACCTGGGAGAGGCTCTGTTGGTTGTTTTTATACTGCCTATTTACTTGATATTACACAGGTCGATCCAATCAAGTATGAGCTGCCATATTGGCGGTTCTTGTCTGCTGAACGGGCTGATGACTTGCCAGATGTCGATACAGATACTGAAGGTGCCAAACGTGCGGATATTATTGAAGCTTTCAAAGAATATTTTGGTAGTGACCATGTCTTGAACTTTTGCACTTTTAATACTCAAGCGCCGGCGTCTACTGTATTAACTGCTTGCCGTGGTTTGGGTGTTGATTTGCGTGAATCGCGTAATATCGTAAATTTGCTGCCGAAAGAACGGATGGTGGCTTGGCCGATCAAGGATGCTATATATGGAAATAAAGAAAAAGGCCGTCGTAGTTCTCAGGACTTCATCATGGAAATCGAAAAGATCCCTCATTTGAAAGAAACGATGTTACAGATCGAAGGGTCAGTCCGGGGGATATCTCAACATGCGTCGGGTATTTTGATCACAAATGAACCCTATACCAAACATAATGCAATGATGAAAACTCAGTCAGGACTGGAAGTTACACAGTATGATGCCGCTGATAGCGCTTATCAAGGCGGATTAAAATACGATATTTTAACTTTGAATGCTTTAGACCGGATCCATGAGGCAATGAGGTTATTATTACGCGATCATAAAATAAAATGGCAGGGTGATTTAAAGTCGACCTATGACAAGTACTTTGCTGTGGATCGCTTGGAAATGGATGCTTCTGAAATGTATGACATGTTATTCAATGGCGATGTGATCAATGCCTTTGAATTTAGCAGTTTAACGGGTAGAAGGACATTGCTAAAAATGAACGCCAGAACATTTGATCAGCTAGTCGCAGCCAACGCACTAATGCGTTTAACTGTTGCTGAAGGTGAACAACCGATCGACCGTTACCTACGCTATCGCAAAGATTTGTCAAAATGGGACGCTGACATGAAAAATTATGGTTTGCAGCCAGCGGAGATTTCTTTGATGAAACAACATTTGCAGAAATTTTATGGTGTTTGTTATTCTCAAGAAACACTAATGGCATTAACGATGGATCCGCAGATCACAGGCTTTAATTTGTTGGAAGCCAATCATTTACGCAAGTCAATTGCTAAGAAAAATCAAGAGCTTTATCAACAAGAGAAAAAACATTTTTATGCTAAAGGGCATGAGCTAGGAACTTCAAGCTCTTTATTAAATTATGTGTGGGATACATGTGCAGAACCAGCTAAATATTACAGCTTTAACTTAGCACATGGTACCACCTACACCTTAGTATTGATGGTTGAAATGAATATTGCTTATCGTTTTGGACCCGTATACTGGAAGACAGCTTGCTTGTCTGTTAACAGTGGGATATATGGCGAAGTTTTTACAGGAGCAGATTATGCCAAAGTTAGTCATGCGATCGGTCAAATTCCGGGTACAGTAATGAATCCGGATATTAACCGTTCGGACTATGGATTCTTGCCAGATAGTGAAAACAAGAAGATCTTGTTTGGGCTGTATCCAATTGTTGGTATTGGTAAAGATGATGCTCGTACTATTATAGAACACCGGCCGTATAGCTCCTTGGAGGACTTTCTAGAGAAAACAGAACTGACCCCGAAAAAGACTGTGACTTTAATAAAAGCTGGTTGTTTTGACAGCTTGAATGAGGATCGCCGCAAAGTTATGGAAGAATTAGTCAGAAAAATTACGCCGCAAAAAAAGAAGTTAACGACAGTTCAAGTTCCAAAGATCGCGGCAGATATTCCAGAAAAATATCAAAAAGAAGTTGAACTGGTATTATTTCGTAATAAAATTACCGGCAGAAATAAGGTCCCAATGAATGAGGAGCTGCAACAAGAGTTTTTTGACAAATATGAAAAAGATTATTCTGCTGATTCAAACGCAGGTTGGCAAATGAATGATGGTCAATTGTCGATCGATGTTAAACAATTCGATAAGTGGTATAACAAGAAAATCAAAAATTTAAAATCCTGGTTAAAGACTCCGGAGGCTACTAAGATAGAGACACGCCAAAATATGCGCAAATTTTGGAAGGAAAACTGTTTAGGAAATGATGCGTCTTGGGAAATGGAAGCTTTGTCGTTTTATGTTAAGCGCCATGAGTTAGATTATACTACGATTCCCGCGTTGTATCAGGCTGTAGATTTTAACCAACTTGGTGATGAACCGACACCGATCGGCTGGGCGAGTGGTAAGGGCAGCCCTCGGCCTGAATATCAGCGCAATGTGATCGCTGGAACTGTGATAGACAAGGATCCTCGTAAAAATATGATTTTTCTTTTGACTAAGACAGGGATAGTGAATGTCAGGTTAGGCAAGTATAATTACCGGAATTATGATAAACGAACAAAAGAAAGTCAATCGTGGTTTGAGCGGGGAACTAAACTTTTAGTGGTTGGATACAGAAAAAACGGCGATTACTACGCGAGTGCGACTAAAAGCAAGTATAAGGCACCTTTAATGAAAATTCAGGGTTATGGTGAAAAAGCCTGGGTCAAAGAAAAGTAACAAATTTCTTGTTAAGCAGACCAAGGTTATGAAGTTCAGTGAATATATCCTAGAAGGATGGTGTGAACATGGATATTATTAAACCGGCTAGATTAAAGCGTGGAGATGAAATAAGGATAGTAGCACCGAGCGATTCTTTGCAGAGAGTTGGCGGAATGGAAGCTAACTTACCTGCCCAGGAAAAATTAGAAAGTTGGGGCTACCATGTCAGCTTTGGAGATAATGTGCAAGAAATGGACATTCAGGGGTCATCAAGTATCACCTCACGAGTGGGAGACTTGCACCAAGCGTTTGCTGATGATAATGTTAAAGCGATCCTTTCTGTGATCGGGGGGCAAACTTCAAATGAACTACTTCCGTATCTGGACTATGAGTTGATTGCTAAACACCCTAAAATTATCTGTGGTTTTTCTGATTTTACTGCTCTGTGTAATGCGATCACAGCTAAAACAGGATTGGTAACTTATTACGGTCCAGCATATGCAACGCTTAAAATGGGCGGAAAACAGGGAGATTATCAAGATAGTTATTGGCGCCAGGTCCTCACGCATAGCGGTCGGATCAAATTACAAGCTTCACAGACATGGACAAGCGATGCGTGGTTTGATGATTCCGTTAAGCACGATTATCAGCCAAATGAATGGAAAACATATAATTCTGGTGTTGCTGAGGGAATAACGGTCGGTGGCAATTTGAATACATTGTATTTGTTGCAAGGAACACCTTATCAGCCTGTTTTAGACGATCGAATAATACTGGCTGAATTTGCAGAAGAAGGACATTGGAGCGAATTTTCGCGAAATTTGGCATCATTACTTCAAATAGCTCGCCATCCACGTGCTTTGGTTATCGGAAGGTTCCCGAAAGAATCGGAAATGACTAAAAAACGTCTCTTCTATATTTTAGATAAGTTTCCACAACTAAAAAAGATCCCAGTTTTGTATGATGTGAATATAGGTCATGCTCAACCGATCATGACTATTCCGATCGGTGCAGAAATCAAAGTGGACACTAACAAAAAAACGGTCACGATTATTTGAAGATACGATAAAATGAGACAGATTATAAAAAGCATGTTTTCACTGCATTTTTTGCAAAGAAAACATGCTTTTTAATGATTAATTAAGGTCAAAGTTGAGCAAAATGTTGTTGGATCAACTGCTTATTATGCAAACGGTTTTTAAATTAGGTGCCAAGAAATTGCATTTTATTAAGTAAAGTTATTTCAAAAGTTTGATTAATAAAACGTTGATTTAATGGTCTTTATGTCTAAGGTTTGTTTAGCGTGCAAGCACTTCATCTAAAGCTGAAAATAATTCGTGCAACCAGCGTGTCTAATAAAGTTATCCTGGATTATTCATAATTTTACCTTGA
>NZ_AZFI01000100.1 GCF_001435755.1 Ligilactobacillus acidipiscis DSM 15836
TAGTGTTGCACTTAACTTGACAATTGAGGGTCGGTAAAAATGATATTAAACAGAAAATAATAAAGCTTTAAACTAAATTAAGAGCCATACAATACTATTGCAGATATTTCTAATAATTCTTGAATAATTTTTTTAAAATAGTCTGATAACTTTTCGGACTATCATTTTTCTGATGTTTAATAGGCGATGGCTGAGAACCAAAAAGCAGTCGCAGATCAAGCGACTGCTCCGCTAATTGGCAACACTTATTGTCATGTTTGACATGTTGATCTTCATCAAAATAATTTAGAATAAAATTGCGTTTACAGTTTTCCAAATTTACATATGTTAACATTTGTTGGATCGCCTGTAATTTTTCAGTACGGCGTTGCGCGAAAATATGACTCATTTGCGTAAAATCGATCCCCATTTGTTGATAGCGCNCTAACTCAGCACTTTCATTTTCCCGGCTCATTTTTTCTAGCAGTTCGGGAAATTTCTGATAAGTTTCTAATTCATCGGCATTTGGCAAAGAACTGAATGCTAACCTTCTTTGCAAAAACTGGTCATTTTCACTAAATAAGATAATTGCAATACTTTGTTTGCCGTCACGCCCCGCTCTGCCGATCTCTTGCACATAACTTTCGAGATCTTGCGGCATATGATAATGAATCACGAAGCGAATATCACTTTTATTAATTCCCATTCCGAATGCTGAAGTTGCACAGATCAGGTCTAAGCGTCCGCTTAAAAATTGCTGCTGAACTGCATAGCGTTCACTAAAAGACAGTCCAGCATGATATGAACCGACCCTCAAACCAGTCTTATTTTTTAGTAATTCACAGACTTTATCACATTGTTTTTTACTGGAAAAATAAACTAGACCTGGTGCACGTAATTTTTGGACTAATTTGATCAAGTGCTGATTTTTGTCATTCTCGTTGATGGTTTTTTCAGCCGCTAAAAAAATATTAGGACGATCAACTGAGTGTTTGACCACTTGAGCATTAGCGGGGAGTCTTAGTAGTGTGACAATATCTTTTAAGACTCTATTAGTTGCTGTGGCTGTAACGGCTAAAGTTAGCGGGTCCCCTAATCGATGTCTGATTTTGCCTAGTTGCAAATAATCTGGACGGAAATCGGGCCCCCAAGCAGAAATACAATGGGCTTCATCGATTACCAGTAGACCAATCTTAATATGGTCAAAAGCCTTGATCACATCTTCATTACGCAACATTTCAGGAGCTAAATAAATAAATGAGTATTGTCCCAGACTCTTCAATACTTGCTGTTTTTCTTGAAATTTTAAATTAGAATTAATAGCAACAACTCTCTTTTCGCCATTTAGTCGCAACTGCTCAACTTGATCTTGCATCAACGACAACAAGGGTGAAACGACCAGAACAGTTTGCTGGGTATATTTACCAAAAAATTGATAGCATAACGATTTACCCGTTCCAGTAGGTAAAACTGCGACCGTTGATCTGGCTTTAAGCAAGTTAGTGATCACATCTTTTTGTCCCGGTTTAAAAGCTGAAAAGCCAAAAGTTTCTTTCAAATACGTATATAGTTCTTTATTTGTACTCAATTGTTTTGTGACTCCTCTTGATAGCAAACAATCTATATTTAAAAAATGATATCTGATCTTGAAATTGACCAACTAATTTGTACTGCCATTGATCGATATCTGACGGTAATAAATCAGTGAGCTCCTTTTCTTCTGTGGAATTTAGAAATAATGAGTAAGGAAAGTTTTTTTCTATGATCGCGGCATTCAACAAATGTTCGCAAATCGTGCTTTCTTTTAGCTGTGTTTGTTGCGCCATGTCTGGAATACTTACCCCATTCAAAGCCTGCTTTAATGCAGCGCGACTTTTGTCAAATAAGGAATTTTTAATTTTGAAATGTTCAATTATGCTACATAATGGTGACCTAACCTTGATCAAGTGTAAGGCGAAACGGCTAGACAAATCTAGAAAAATAGTTTCGATCTCAAGTTGGGCTAATTTACTCTGCTCAGCAAGTTGTTCCGTAGTAGCAGGAACAGTATTATGGCCTGCAAATTGGGCACAAAAGACCCATGCAGTAAGTGGTTCTTCTTGTTGCAAAAAATTTGTTAATTCTTTGAGCAGATTTTCTTGTAAGAAGTTCATGCTATAATGTTTGAGCCATTTTTTAATCACAACTTGACATTCAAAATTATCTACAGCAACGTAATAGCGTGAATTACCCCAACTAGCTTCTGAAGCGACTTGAACAAGCAGTCGGATCATCCACATAAGATCAGGTATCCTGTACACATTAAAAAGTTCCGGGCAAGTTAAAGTTTGACGCTTTTTTAAGACATCCTTCTTTGCAAGACCTAGTTCAGTCAAAATGACTGTGCCATTATTATTGCGATTTAAGTATTTCTTTTTGCATAAAAGATCTATCTGCCGGTCGAAATGGACTGTATCTAATTGCGGACAAACGTTAATATGATCTAAGATCTGATAACGCATTCCCCAAAAAAGAGCTGAATTTGACAAACGTTTAGTCAGTATCTGTCGAATAACAGCTGGGCGTCTGGCTTGTTTTGCAGAGAAAAAGATCAACCATTCTTCAGCTTTTAATTCTGCCATAAGAGTGCCTCCGATAATTAACCTTTTTATTTTTTAGCGACCATTTTTTTAAGCGCCGTGATCTCCTGATTCGTTAATTTGCGAAAATCGCCAGAAGTTAAACCATCTAGATTTAAGAAACCATAAGTTTCCCGCTTCAATTTTTCGACAGGGTGTCCAACGCTCTTAAGCATCCTTTTGACCTGATGATATTTCCCTTCATGTATGGTCAACGAAACGAGCGCAGTATTTTTTTTCTTGTCGACCGACATCAACTTAGTTTTAGCTGGCGAGCTCTTATGTGTCTTGTCTAGTAAAACACCGTGTCTCAAACGCTCCAACTCATTACTTTCGGGAATACCTTTCACCTTAGCAACATATGTTTTGTTGACATGATATCTAGGATGCATCAATTTATTAGCCAGATCACCGTCATTAGTCATCAAAACTAGCCCAGAAGTGTCATAATCTAATCTGCCGACTGGATAGATCCGTTGTGGAATATCTTGAAAGAAGTCGGTGACTACTTTTCTATTTTTGTCATCTTTAGCTGCTGAGATCACTCCCCGTGGCTTATAGAGAATAAAGTACACTTTTTGGTCACTTTGTTCTAGTAAGTGACCGTCAACTTCAACAGCATCTTCTCCGCTAACTTTTACACCCAGTTCAGTCACAGTTTTTCCGTTCACACGAACTCGTCCTTCTATGATCATTTTTTCGCTCGCTCTTCTTGAGGCTACACCTGCGTTAGCCATTACTTTTTGTAATCTTTCAGTCATTGTCTTCTTCCCTTTTTCTTGACTCGTCAGAGGCGACGGTCTTTTCAAACAGCCCCATTAAATTGTCGACATTAAAAGCTTTCTCAGGGTCTTCCTGCTTAATTTCAGGTAGTTGTTTTAAACTAGTCAACCCAAAATAGTTTAAAAACTCTTCTGTTGTTCCATATAAAATTGGTCTTCCAGGTGCCTGAGACCTTTCACGTTCCTCTACCAGATCAAAAGCGGTCAATTTTTGCAGCATTCCGCTCGATTGTACCCCGCGGATCTCATCGATCTCAGTTCGCGTAATTGGCTGCTTATACGCAACGATCGCTAATGTTTCAAGTGCCTGAGTCGATAATGTTGTCATCGTAGGTGATTCAAAATAATTTTTGACCAGCGATGCAAAAGATTTCTTTGTCGTTAACTTGAAATGATCACCCGTTTGATAAAGTTGAAAACTGCAGGATTTATCACTCGTATACTTTTCTTGCAGTTTATTTAGTTGTTCTAAGACAGCGGGTTTCATAATACCACAGAGTTGAGCAAGCTCAGTAACTGTGATTCCTTCATTACCGCTGACAAAAATTAAACTTTCGATTTTTGCTTGATTTGATAGCATTTTTAATCACCACTTACCATTTTGATTTCTTCAAAATTACCATTCTGAATCATTTTTATCTTACCCTTCTTAACTAATTCCAGTAAGGCTAAAAAAGTAGTTACATATAATTCGATCTCAAACTCAGAATGGAAAAGTTCATTAAAAATAACTGGTTTACCTGCTCGTTTTACTTTTTGATTTAGGCGCAGCATTTCATCTTTGATGGAGTATTTATCGTTGGTGACACTCCTATAAATCGGTGTACTTTTTTCACGTCTGACTACGACTTTGCTAAAAGCTTGAGCCAGTTGTGTTATGTTAACCGAATACCCCGAAAGCTTGCCTAATTGAGCATCACTTGGCACAAGTGCAGCATCACGTTCAAAGTGCTGTGACCGTTCTTCATACTTTTCTTGAAGTTGGCCAGCTGCTTTTTGATATAGCTGATGTGTTAGTAATTGCTGGACTAAAACATCACGTGGATCTTCTTCTAAGTCGGTAACTGTGTCATTTATTTTTTCGTCTTCATTATGATGAGATGGCAAAAGCATTCTGCTTTTGATATTTAACAACATCGCAGCAGTAACAAAATACTCCCCAGCGATATCTAGCTCCATTTTCTTCATGTGATGGAGATAGTCAATGTACTGAGAAGTTATTTCTGTCATTGGAATATCATAAATATCCATTTCATTTTTCTTGATCAGATGCAGTAATAAATCTAACGGTCCCTCAAAATCAGCAATTTTGAAAGTTAATTTATCAAACGTCTGCATCTCTTTTGCTTTTTTTTTAGTCTTCATGTTTTTTTTCCCACTTTGTTAGCAAAGGTGCAACTTCAAAACTACCCATCATTTTGTGTTCAGGATAGCGTTGTGCAAGAGCTGAAAACATAGCAAAACTTACACCTTCTTCACGATACTGAGGAGAAACAGCAACATGACGGACCATTATGATCTTATCGTCAATTTCTGCACCAATAATCCCGCAAAAATCACCGTCTTCGTTTTTCCATAAAAACAAGCAACGATCATCTTGAGATTCATACCATTCAACTTCTGTCGAAAGTCGAGATACTTCTTTTAAATTAGGAATAAAAGAAAGTAATCCCATTGCAATTTTCTTATAACCACTTTTATATTTATAAAGCATCTAATTCCCCCGCGCTTTTTTACATTATATGTCAGACTATCACACTTGATAAAGTAAAACAAATTTCAGAAAATTTAAATATCACAAGAAATTTTTTATTGTTTACTCATTTTCAGGTATAAATCTAAGCACGTGGATGTGTCTTATTATAAACTTCGCTTAATCTACGTTTGGACAAATGAGTATAAATTTGGGTAGTAGAGATGTCAGAATGGCCTAATAATTCTTGCACGATCCGCAAATCTGCACCATTCTCTAAAATATGGGTTGCAAAAGAATGACGCAGAGTATGTGGAGTAATATTTTTTGTGATTCCAGCCTTTTGGACTTGTATCTTTAAATTTTTCCAAATTCCTTGGCGTGTCAACTTATTACCATGGAAATTTAAAAACAAAAAATCTGTTCGTTTTTCTTTCAGAAGACTTCGACGTCCGTGCTCCAAATATTCATTGACCCAGTATGCAGCGGTATCTCCGATTGGCACGATCCGTTCTTTTTGACCTTTACCAACCGTTTTTATCAATCCGACCGGTAAATGAAGATCAAACAACCTCAAGTTGATCACTTCACTGACACGAAGGCCAGTCGCGTACATCAATTCTAAAATTGCACGGTCTCGCACACCTAAAGCGCTGCTAACGTTTGGTGCTTTTAATAAAGTATCCACTTCTGTCCGAGAAAGAACCTCTGGCAAATGTTTTTCTTGTTTAGGAGTATCGATCAATGCCATCGGATCATCAATAACGCTATTTTCATGAACAAGATAGGAATAAAAACGACGTAAACTTGTCACACTTCGAATAATCGTAGAATTCGCTTTTTTTGCACTGGTTTCCAGACGCAAGTAAGCTGTGATATCGCTTCTTTTAACTTCAGAAAAACTTTTAAAGCCTTGTTTTTTTAGATACTGAACAAATTGTTCCAGATCGTTATGATAGCTTGCTACTGTATTTGCAGAAAGCCCCCGCTCAACGGTCAAATAATGTAAATAATCATTAACTATTTCGTTGATGACCTTCATCCCCCATTAGCTGTTCATTCTGACAATCTTTGCAAAGTCCTAAAAAAGTTAACCGATGGTCAGAAACCTTGAAGTGATACTTTCTGAAAACTAATTTTTCGACGTCGCTTAATAGATCCTCGTGGATCTCGATGGTTTTACCACATTGGGTGCATACCAAATGATGGTGAAAATGATTTGGATCTTCAGTTCGAAGATCATAACGGGCAACTCCATCTTCAAAGGAAATCTTAGTCAATAGGTTAAGATCCGTTAAAATATCCAAGGTTCGATAAACAGTAGCTAATCCAAATGAAAAGAAAGCACGTAAAAGCTCAATATATATTTCTTCAGCAGATAAATGTTCTTGGTGATGATCTAACAACACTTTAACGATTGCTTGCCGCTGCGGAGTCAATTTAAAGCCTGCGTTATGCATACAATTTTGAATTTTAGACATTTCATTATTCGTATCCACTGCAATGCCCCTTTCTCCAACATTAGTCATTCAAATAAATTTTACCATCTTCTTGTCTAGCAGCGCCAGCCTTGAGCAGATGGCCCAAAGCACGTTTGAATTGACCTTTGCTGATCCCAAAATAATCTTTGATTTCTTCCGGACTGCTTTTATCGGAAAAATTCAATACACCAGATGAGTGCTGCAAAGCAGCTAAAATCATTTGTGCATCGTCCCCAATAACTTCATACGCCCGTGGTTTCAATGAAAGGTTGAGCGTTCCGTCTTCTCTGATCCCAATTACTCTAGCATCCAAAACTTGGCCCAATCGTGGTTCCTCGTTCCGTTGTGATGGGTGAATAAAACCAAGACAGTAATCTTTGGTCAAAACACGTGTTCCGACTTTTTTCAGACGGTAGGCAACACACTTCACATCCTGATTGCGCATCGCTGAGTTTGCTTTTTGGCTGATCCCTTGAAACATTGTTTCTGTTGCTAAATCACCCCAAAGTCGCCCCTTTTTATCGACTTTTAGTCCGATCATTAAGCGATCATCTTTTTTAGGCCAAATTTCTCGCTGTTCGGGCAGATCATCTAGTGACACGACAATATCCTTGTTCGGCAAACCAATATCCACAAAAACACCGAGATCTCGTTGAACTGACACGACTGTCCCCCATGCATAACGGCCAATGCCTGTCTTAGGGGTAATTTTAGTCAATTGTAAATGGTGATTTTCATTTTCATAAGCAAATCCCGTTAACTTGCTCCCAATTTTAGGCAATTTTTTTAGCTCAGATTTCGCAGTTCGAAATGTTTCTCCTTCGATCTGAGAATATATATATTTATCATTTTCATTAGTAACATCAGTGGTCACTATTTTTCCCAGAATATCTTTTTTCATAATGAATTCTTCCCTCATTTAAAACTTAAGCCAAGTAATGTAATAATACAATATGTCATACCACTTGCAATAACAGGACCGGCGGCAACTCCACGCAAGAAGACGACCCCGCAAATCGTGCCAAAAACTAAAGCAACAGTTACTTGTGGTGATGCTGAAAGTTGGTCGACACCATACCGCGAAAGAATAGCCACTGCTACACCGGCCGCAATTGCGATCCATCCAGCAGGTGATTTAAAAACACTGATCAAATCGCTAAACTTAATTTCACCAGTGGCGATAGGTACTAAAATTGCGATCGAAATAATAGTAACTCCCCAATTGATACCCTTGCTTTGAATAGTTGGCAACCATTTTGCCGCAAAGGGCAACGCTTTGATAATCATTACCACTCCAGCAGCGATAATCAGCGAGGTGTTTTTCCCCAAAAAAGCAATTGCCAATATTAATAACAAAAATAACCAACTCTCCATTATCTATATCATCCTAACTTTAAAGCTTCTCTTAAACATTGTAACGGATTAACGACTAAAAAGCGAATTCTACTTTGCTATTGATAGTGT
>NZ_AZFI01000101.1 GCF_001435755.1 Ligilactobacillus acidipiscis DSM 15836
ATTTACACAAACTATTTTATACTCTCTAAATAACAGCATGAATTTTTCTGTAATTTAGAAATTTCATGCTGTTTTTGATTGCTGCACTCAAAATGAAGTGAAAATCACGCAAGGATCGTTCACAATATCTAAGCACACTATAGCGACACTGTCATTGAGGACTTTCACTGACTTTTAATAACCATTATTATATTTTTATATATCTTTATTTAAATATTATATATTCAAGTTGAATACTTCACAAGTAAGTGATATCATATAGCTGGAAAGAAGCTATAACGAGCTCACTTCTCCACTATATATTGTCAAAAGAACAACATGGTGCAGGTATCTGCCAGTGCTCACTTTCTTCCGGTTTTCTGCGCCCAATTTTTTAAGGAGGACATTTAACATGACTGAAAATGACAAACAACATCCAGACACACAACAAGAAGATCTTTTTTCAAAGCAAGACATTGATACGACCATTAAGGGACTCGAAAAAGCTTCAGATACCTGGATCGATCAAGCTGTTGAAAAAACTCAAGCTATCAGCGGAAACACATACATCAAGTTAGATTGTGGTTTACTCACTGTGGATCAAATCAATTACTTTTTAAATTCAATGCCCTTCGAGCTGACTTTTGCAGATGATAACAATCAATTTTTATACTATAACAACATGATGCCTACAAAAGAAATGCTAGCTGGCAGAAAACCGAGCCAAATCGGAAATGCCATTGCCTATTGTCATCCACCAAGAGCTAGAAAAGGAGCAGCAGCAGTGGTCCACATGCTGCGCACCGGTCAAAAGAAAAAATTTCGACTTGCTGTTCCCGGAAATGGACCAGATAAGTGTATACTTCATGATTATATAGCTATGCATGATGAAAAAGGCAGATACCGAGGCGTAAACGAACAAATTTACGATCTAATGCCAGATATTAAATGGTATTTAAAGCACACTGGTCAAAAATTAGTCGATGATCCAGATGCTGCCGCAGA
Organism: Ligilactobacillus acidipiscis DSM 15836; assembly: GCF_001435755.1. GTDB lineage: Bacteria > Bacillota > Bacilli > Lactobacillales > Lactobacillaceae > Ligilactobacillus > Ligilactobacillus acidipiscis. Next base: position 985 of record NZ_AZFI01000101.1, read on the forward strand.
TACAGTTACAGGGCCTTCTCAACACGAAGGAAAAGTTGAAAATCCAGATGCCACAACGGGTCCATCGCAACAAGAATAAAGCTACTTGCAAAATATATAACTCAGATTATTTTTTATGAAATTTTTTGCGTTAACTGACTTTTAGAACATAGAAAAACTACCACTTTGTTTGAGATTTAGTGGTAGTTTTTTTATGCAAGGACAGCTAGACAGTTTTCAATGCACTTGAAATCTTCTTCATCAACCTTTGATTATTATTAAGACGCGCATAGGCACGCGCATCGTTTAACAGCGTTATTATTTTTCTTTCGTGCCGTTTTAAGCAGAAAGGCCCTGTGCTTTTCAAAATAAGATACGTGCCAGGCAATAAGTGACGTGATTTCGCGCACAGACTTCGTAACCGTACTCTAACAACAAGTCACTGTCCGCATGATCTTTTATACTGCCAAAATAATCAGCAGTATAAAAGATCATGTTTAACACCCGCCAAACACTCTTTGCATCTAAAAAAGTTACATTTGTGTTCCCTGTTAAAATTCCTACAAATAGGCCCTAACTAAATGGACAGCGAAGCAGGTTAGCGTCTAAAGTTCAAAATATCTTTTAAGATAGACAGCTACCCCATCGGCATTATTGTCTAACGTTTCCGCATTCGCAGCCTCTTTGATCAACGGAACAGCGTTCCCCATCGATACACCGATCCCAGCTGCCTGCAACATTTCCAAGTCATTTTCTTCGTCGCCAAAAGCCAGCAAATTATCTAACGTTTCGCCAAAATATGTCAATAATTGTCCTAATCCACGTGCCTTATTGACACTAGCAGGCAAAAACTCCAACAATTCGCGACGGGAAGGAACAACATGGAAATTATCCTTAATATTTTGCGGCAAGCCAGCTCGTGTCTGCGAAACTTTTTCAGCTGGAGCAGAGCTGACTACTTTGCCAAACGTTTGATCAGCTGGCAGATCAGCAAAATCAACATCTTCAAATGGGATCATCCCGCTCATAAATGATTCGTAATCTGATTTGCCACATTCGATCAATGAATATACTTTATCGGGTCCTAAAACATCCAAAGGATAGTTGCGCAGTTTAGCATCCTGATAAAGCATTTCCACTTCTGCCTTATTTAAAGTAGTTTGGTTCAAAATCTCTTGTGTTACATTATTTTGAACCAATCCACCGTTAAAAGTGATAGTAAAATCTTCGGGCTTTGTTAATTCTAATTGCTTGATCAAGTGCTGCACGGCTCCCAGCGGACGTCCGGTACATAAAACCACCCGTTTGCCAGCTTCATGCAATTGTTTTAGAACTTTTTCATTTTCCGCTGAGATCTCTCTGTTAGAATTCAGCAACGTATTATCTAAATCTAGTGCGATAGTTGTAATCATATTTTTCTCACCCTTATTATTTTATTTTGAATGATAATGGCGGTAGATCCACATCGTAAGCAAGATCAACGCCAGAGTCATAAATAGTGTAGTGACCCAAGCAAACTCGCCTTTAGCCCATGGCAAATGCATATTCATGCCATAAAAGCCTGAAATTATCGGAGGCACCGCCAAAATCAAGGACCAGACCGTCAAAAAGCGCATGGTATCATTCAAATTATTATTCAAAATATTATTATAAGTATTCGACAAACGATCAACCAAATCAGCTGCATCTTGAGTGATCTGTTGGCTTTGCTTGGTCTCAACTTCAACGTCACTTAAAAAATCATGTTCTTTAGCGTTAAGTTGAAAGTCGTCACCATCTGAATTACTGCTTAATTCCATTTGCTGGATAGCCACCACGTTGTTGTCTGTAGCAGTCGTTAAGTACACTAGCTGATCGCTCAACTCTGATAAGGCAGCGATCTGTTGATTGGTTGGATGCCGGTGATAGTTAGCCAAGTTTTCTCGTTGCCCGTTGATCTCATCGATTTGATCAACATATTGGTCGTTGATTTTCCATAACAGCCGTAACAATAAAGTAATCGGTGATGGCTGCCTGACCTTATTTTGCTTCAGCTTGTGCAACAAGTCTTCCAGTTCATTCATGACCCACTTAGCTTCTTTATTGACTACTGAGATCAAGAATTTTTCGGAAATGACAAAGCTCACAGGTAAAACCTTGAAACCACCGTTTTGTTTGTCTGAGACTGCGACCCGCCAGATCAGCAAGCCCATTTTTGTTTCTTCATTATAATCAAAACGTGAACGTTCTCTTTGGTCAAGGATATATGACCGGTATTTACGAGGTAACGCGAAATCCTGTTGTAATTTTTGTAAGTCTTGTTCATCTGGATCTGTTACATTGATCCAGCGTGAATCATCCCACAATTTTTCCTCTCGATACATGGATACACCCGCCTTTCCTACAGATAGTTTCATTATAGCAGTCTTTGTGTTGAGTACTAAGACATGTTGCTAATTTTAAATATCTACCCATTATTATTCAAATATGGTTAGCACTTTAGACAAACTGTATCCGTGAATAAAAAAACCAAATAACTTTATTTCCTTAAAATAAAAATATTCCATAATTATTAGACTATTATACCTAACAATTACGGAATATTTAAATTGAATCCTTCATCACATTTTACAATAAGAATTAATTGTACCAAATAGGCGAACTCAAGTCAGAACTATTCGGCTTTTAAAATAATTTTACGTACTAGTTTGTCCAATTCTACAACAATGAAAACAATGACACCTGAGAGCAGCGACAAAATAAAAGCTGCTACACTAACCCCCGTTGTTGAAAACAATTCTTGCATAAATGGGACATAGGTTAAAATGATTTGTAACAACAACATGATCCCAATAACTAAGAATGCTTTCTTATTGGCCAAAATATCTTTTGACAAGGCAAAATTAGCTGTTCGAATATTAAAGAGATAGAAAATTTTACCACCAATAATAATGTTGACCATCAATGTACTTGCTGCTGCTTGGCTTGCCCCTTGGTCTAGCAAGACTGCATGTCCAAACAAACCTGTCGCCGCAATAATGATCGAAACATAAATCATCTGGATCACATCATGTTTTGTGACCATCGATTGCCCGTGAGCACGCGGCTTTCGGTTCATGATACCCGATTCAGCAGGTTCAAAGATAAATGCGAACTGAATCGTCACGGCCGAGACCATATTGATCCATAACAACTGACTTGGAGTTAATGGCAACGGCATATCAAACAGGATCGAGAAGAAAACGATCAGACCTTCAGCAAATGAGGTTGGCAACAAGAACAAAATACTTTTCTTAATATTATCATAGATCCGTCGTCCTTCTTTAATTGCAGTCCCCATTGTCGTGAAATTATCATCGGTCAAGATCATGTCAGCGGCATCCCGCGCTACATCAGTTCCTTTAACACCCATTGAAACTCCAATATCAGCAGTCTTTAGTGCTGGCGCATCATTAACGCCATCTCCGATCATGGCAGTGACCTTCTCAGTCTGCTCTAAAGCCTCAACGATCTCTAGTTTATTTTGTGGTGTTGTTCTAGCAAAAACTTGATTTTTCTCAGCTGCTTGCTGACGTTGCTTTTCATCAAGTTCATCCCATTGTGGACCTGTGATTGCATAGATCTGCTCTGCTAATCCTAATTGTTGCCCGATAGCGGAGGCTGTAACTGGCGAATCACCAGTGATCATTTTGACTTGTACGTGGGCATTGTTCAACTGCTTCAAAGTGGCAATGACCTCTGGACGCGGTGGATCAATGATACCTGCCAGGCCGAGAAAATCGACTCCTTGCGCTAATAATTCATGTGTTACTTCTTCAACATTTCCAGCAACTTTGGTAACCCCGACCGCGACCACTCTCTTACCAGACCCGGCTAACTCTTCGACCCTTTGAAGCCAATATTTTTGATCAAAGTCTTGTTCATTATTAGCAACCATTTCAAAAATCTTATCTGGAGATCCCTTAACATAAAGTAGTTTTTCTCCAGTAGCTTGATCCCTGACTAAACGAGCAATGTAACGATACTCCGAGTCAAACGGCAACATATCCAGTGATTCGTAATCCGGCTTTGTACCCATGACCTTATAATAAGCCGTCAAGAAGGCCCCATCAGTTGGTTCACCATTAATTTGATAAACGTCATCGTCATCTTGGTCAAGCTCCGTATCATTGGCAGCAAAACCAGCTGTAAAAAACTGCTTGATCGTCACATTAGGGGCAGTGTTTTTTCCAGCAAGTTGTAAATCACCTGTTGGCGCATACCCCGTCCCTGTTAAAGTATAATGTTCATTTTTAGTGATGATATCGGTCATCGTCATTTCATTTTTAGTCAGCGTTCCTGTTTTGTCAGTAGCTATGACATCAACGGCTCCCAGAGTTTCAACAGCAGGTAAAGTTTTAACGATCGTCTTTTTATTCTTAGCCATATCTGAAACTCCTAGGGCTAAGACCACAGAAGTTGTTGCTGGCAGACCTTCAGGGATAGAACCAACGACCATCGTAACAACTGCCAAGGCTAGGACTGGTAAAGAATAAATTTGCAAGAAGAGGCCTAAAATAAACAAGATCACAGCCACGATCAAGATACCGATCGAGGTCCCCTTCCCTAGGTTACCGATCTCCTTCATCATTGGAGTTTCTTTAGGTTTAGCTTCCGCAACCGCAGTAGAGATCTGTCCGATCTCAGTTTCCGCTGCCGTGGCAACAACCACACCCAAACCAGAACCATTGGTAACACTTGTCGAAGTAAAAGCCATATTGCTCTGATCAGCTAATGGCACCTTGGTCTCAGCAATATCATCCTCGCTTTTTGTAACGGCATCCGTTTCACCGGTCAATGATGACTCTTGGATCCGTAAATTTGCCGCCTGTACGATCCGTAAATCCGCTGGTACACTGTCTCCAGCCTCCAAAAAAACTACATCACCTTTGACCAAATCAGATGCTGGAATATCACTTCGTGTATTATCACGATAAACTGTTGCTTCAGCCGCCAACATTTGCTGGATCTGAGCCAAAGCATCTGCGGCATTGGATTCTTGAAAATACCCAATAAAGGCATTGATCACAACTACCAGCCCAATGACCAATGTATCAGTCTGATCACCGACCAGTAGAGTCATAGCCATTGCGGCAATTAAAATATAAGTAATCATATTGTCAAACTGTCGCAAAAAAATTTTCCACTTAGGAGTCTTTTTACTTTCTATCTTGTTTGGCCCATCTTCCACCAGCCGCTTTTTTGCTTCTTCACTTGACAAACCATTTTCGAAACTCTGCGCTCGATATTTACTTTTTAACTTTTCTGCTTTTTCTTGATAATGTTCCATTCAAGTTCATCCTCCTTAATAATTCACTGACCAGCAAGCTATATCAACACTTATTCGTTGATATTACGCCATCAATCACAGCGAACTATTCACGCAGGATACAGCTTAAAGTTAAACACCAACACGCTCCCGGATCCGCATCCATCTATTTTGTCACCTCTCTGCAACATATACTTTTGATTTAACCATACCAAATCAATTTAGCATAATGTTAAAACTTTCCATTCTTAATAAAATCATAAGCTAACTTGTCTAGCTATTAATATTCTCACTCATTTGGACTAGCCCTTCAATTAATTTCTCTTGCACAGCCCTTTTTAATTTCTTCCAACACCCTTTTTATCGATATTAGCAATGATCTCCAAAAAATCACTCAGTGTCTTCTTCCAGGTGATGCTATTTAAATATTTCTTCGCATTAGCAGTTTTTTTTGTCAAACTTTTTGGCCGACAGCAGATTTTTTGCAATAAGGCGCTCAAATTATACTCATTGAAGCGCGTATACCAACAACAATTATCAGGTATGAATTCTGGACCAGTTCCTTCTTCAAAGTCAATGAATGGAAGCCCTGAACTCATCATTTCAAAAGGAACCAATGAAAAGTTAGTCATTGACGGTGCAATTCCAAAGTCTGACTGATAATATAAGTCACGCAACTGAGCTTTAGTCAGTTTGCCTAAATTACGTCCATTAATAAACCGCTCATTTTTGTTAGTTCCGAAATAATTAATATTTAGCTCAATTCCCTTTTCTTTTAAAAGTTTTTCTGTATTATATAAAACCATCTGCAAATTGATTGGTGCCCGGCGTGGACTATTAAACTTAGTATAAACAGCCAAATTTAAAATCTTTTTTCCCAGATATTTCTCAAAATTTCTTTCCTTAAGCTGGTAATGAGCAACATCGACCGGAAAATTAATGTAATCTAGCGGACTATTGATATGACAATTTTTTTGGACCATTTCAGCACACCAGGGTCCTAATGATACCATGTGCAATCCAAGTTCATAGCTCCGTTTGGCTAGCTGCGACCGGTCGCCATAGGGATAAAAATACGGCTCATAATCTTGAACAAAATACATCTTATAACCAGGTAGGTTTTTGATCAGGTAGGCCGTTTCCCATAAAGTTGCGACCCAAATGTCTGAACTGTGGTTAAAAAATTGTTCTTCAGCTAGGCAAGTCCCCTGATAACCGGGAAAATTAAACTCTGCATTGGTCCGCATATCTTCAACTTTCTGGGGAACACAGCTTTGATAGTATACATCATAACCTTGCTGGCTAAGCAACGTACCTAAATGCAGCATGGTTGTGATCCCACCATCATAAGGAATGATGCCCGTCGAAACAAAGGTCAATGAGTGATACTTTTCTTGCCGTTCTTGTTTAGCCGGTTTGTTGTTGAAATACTTTAAATAATTATCATAATCATGAATGTTTCCTTGTTTAATATCCTCCATTTCAGTATTAACAGGTTCCATCAATATCGCCTTCCTTTAAAAAATAAAACAGATAAACTTACTAAAAGTAACTTTTGAGTTTCACAGCTCTCAAAGGTAAAATATCTCAACAACTCTAATGTAATCCAAATTTATAAAGATTATATTAAGAAAGCCTCCTGTCTTAATATATTGATCCGCACTTTTAAAGACTAAAAAGTAACTTTGCAAGGACAAAAGAAAAGATACCCCTTTACATTTGCAGG
>NZ_AZFI01000102.1 GCF_001435755.1 Ligilactobacillus acidipiscis DSM 15836
TAATTCTTCTCCTAACTTCTAGCCGATTTCTTCAAATTGGTGAAAACTTCCGGCGATTTTTAGCCGTTTTAATTTGGAATACCGCAAAGCCAAAGTATATTGCTCAAATCAAAGCTCAAGTAATGTAGCTTTTTATAAATACTGGTCTTAGCCATAAGCAACCTAAAAAAATGAGATGCAGAAATCAACTCTCTGCATCTCATTTTTAGTTTTATTCCAAATTTAACAATTTTTAGTTTCTGGAGTAGTTTGGTGCTTCTTTGGTGATCTGTACATCATGAGGATGTGATTCGATCAAACCTGCGCTGGTGATCTGCACAAATTGAGCATTTTCTGCCAAATATTCGAGGTTGGGAGCGCCACAGTAACCCATTCCTGAACGAAGTCCGCCCAACATCTGATAAACGACGTCACCGACTTTGCCCTTATAGGCAACTTGTCCTTCGATACCTTCCGGCACAAGTTTATTAGCTTCATTGACCCTGCTTTGGAAGTAACGATCAGCTGAGCCATGAGTCGAATCCATCGCACTCATGCTACCCATACCACGGTACGTTTTGAAACGGCGACCCTGATAGATCACTGTTTCGCCAGGAGCTTCATCAGTTCCGGCTAACATTGAACCTAACATGACAGCATTACCACCGGCTGCCAAGGCTTTAACAATATCACCTGAATACTTGATCCCGCCATCAGCGATGATCTTCTTGCCATACTCGCGGGCAACTTGTGCAGCGTCATAGATCGCAGTGATCTGAGGGACACCTACACCCGCAACAACACGTGTCGTGCAGATCGATCCAGGACCGATCCCCACCTTGACTACGTCAACACCTGCATCATAGAGAGCCTTAGTTGCTTCTCCCGTCGCCACGTTACCTGCGATCAACGTTGCTTGCGGGAACTTTTCACGAATTTCTGCGATCTTGCGCAAAACTCCGGCTGAATGACCGTGAGCTGTATCGATCACTAACGCATCCGCACCCGCATCAAGCAATGCTGCCGCCCTTTCAAATGTATCACTTGTGACACCAACAGCGGCAGCTACTAACAAACGACCATGTTCATCTTTAGCCGAATTTGGATACTCAACAACTTTTTCGATGTCCTTGATCGTGATCAACCCTGACAAACGTCCCTGATCATCCACGATCGGCAATTTTTCGATCTTGTTGGATTGCAAAGTTTTTTCAGCTTCATCTAATGATGTACCTTCAGTTGCAGTAACAAGGTCGTCTTTGGTCATGACTTCATTGATCGCCACCTTAGGATCACTGACAAAACGAATATCACGGTTAGTGATGATCCCACAGAACAACTTATTTTCCATTGTTTCCACGATCGGCACACCACTAATGCGATAACGATTCATCAATTCTTCCGCCTGTGCGACTGTGTCTTGCGGTGTGAGATAAAATGGGTCAATGATCACGCCACTCTCAGAACGCTTGACCTTGCGGACTGCATCTGCTTGGGCTTCGATCGTCATATTCTTATGAATGACACCCATTCCGCCTTGTCTGGCCATCGCGATCGCCATCTGTGATTCAGTGACCGTGTCCATCCCTGCACTAATGATCGGCACATTCAATTTTAAGTTGGGGGCCAGCTGAACACCCAAATCAACTTCATTCGGCAAAACATGACTTTCTGCCGGAATCAACAATACATCATCAAAGGTCAAACCTTGTTTGGCAAATTTTGTCTCCCAGTTAGACATCAAAAAACGCTCCTTTTCCTTTAGTGAACAAAACTAGTGCTCTACTTATTATTTAGGCTAAACTTGGCAAATATAGATCTTGATCTTATCCCCCTAATTTACCCTGTATGAATATATTGCTATCTAATGTACAAAAAAAGGCTTGCGTTTGCAAGCTTTCTTAGATTTTCCTAATAAAAAAGTTAACTATTTCAGTTTTTTTACAAAAAGATTTCGCATTTCAATTACTTTAGTTAAAATATTGCCTCAAATGTTCTGTTATTCATTATCCTCTTGCCCCGTCAAATACTTTAGTTGCTTGTAAGGCAGAGGCTGCTTAAATTTCAGATCCATGCCGACGACACGTTTAGGTTTAGCTTTAGCAGTCGGCATAGTTTCTTCCGCCACGCTTCCAGGTAAGATGTCGGCTGGTCCTAAATAGGTGTAGCTCTTGCCTTCAGCATCGCTGCGCTTGGCAAATACCAGCAGCTTGATCTGGCGTGCTTGGTTGTCATCAACTGCGAGCAAACGTTTGACCTCCGCGGATTCCAATGTACGGGGACTGCGGGTGTACCATCTGATCGCCGAATTATTAGCCAGTGTATTTTGGTAATTTCTGCTCTCCACGACCTTTTCATCCTTACGATAGGTTATAAAGATCGGACACTCGTTCTCACCGACCCAATAACCATACATCGGCGCACTCAGGTCCTTCGACCAGTTCAATAAACGGCAGACATCTTTACGGGTATAACGCTGATAAAGTGTAAATTGCCGCTTGTTATCATACTCTTGATTTAAGCGCAGCCCGCAACTTAAAACATCGTCCATTAGACAACCAAAATCTTGGCCTTGACTAACTGCCGCTTTAAAATCTGGACTTAGCTGGTAGTTAAAGCCATCATGGACTACTAGAGGACGGCCGCCGTATTCATCCGCCTTGATCTTCTTACCGGATTTAATGGCAAAAAAATCTAAGCCTAAAATGACATCCAGTGAATTTAGCAACTGGTCGTTATGATAGCAGCCATACTTGTCGAACTCAGCTATTAATTCTTGTTCCGAGACCGTTTCTTGCTGCAGTAACAAACGCAACAATAATAATTCATGCGGACGTTTGCCCTGTGCTAATTCCTTGCAGAGAAACGTCAATATTTGATTTTGATACTTAGTCAAACAAACCTGCTCCTGCATTTTAGCCAAGAAGCTCCCATAGTTATTGAGCCGTGGATTTTCCAAGAAAACTCTGGGATCAAGTGAGTTTTGTTCTAAATAATCACATAGCAAGGGTGCACGCCCCAGCCTTTGCTTGAGAGCCGCAAATTCCTGCTTTAACTCATGCAAACTATCCAACTTTACCGCATCCAAAGCCGCAAAGATCCGCTGTTTTGCAATGCGGCTAAAACTGATCGTGGATAAACCCAAAATCGGTTTGAAGGCTAACTCTCTTTTAGCAGTGTCTTTGCTTTTACTGTGGTCATCGTGCAAGGCTAATGGAATCAAATAATTGTTCTTATAGTTACCGATAAAGTCGATCACGGTCACGTATTCTTTACCTGGGTATTTGCGCAATCCCCGCCCTAATTGTTGGATAAACACAATGCTTGATTGAGTGTTGCGCAATAAAACGACCTGATTTACACATGGGATGTCGATCCCTTCATTGAAGATATTGACCGTGACTAAATACTCGACTTGGCCTTCTTCCAGTTTCTTGACGGCGGCATCACGCTGACTAACACTTTGTTCGTTGGTCAGTGCCAGGCTTGGATGATTTCGTTGGGTCAATAAGACCGCCAGTTCTTTGGCTTCGTCTTGCCGGCTGCAAAAAATCAAGCCATGCGGCACTTGTGTAGTATCTCCATAATAATCCAACTGGCGCAAGATATAGTCGACCCTTTCATCCGACACTAAACGGCTCAAATTCGCTGTTTCATCCAACAGCTCTCCGTTCACTTCATAATCAGTAACGCCGACATAATGAAATGGACACAGCATATTCTCAGCTAGAGCCTGCTGCAAACGGATCTCATAGGCAATGTTATGGTCATAAAGTTCAAAGACATCAAAGTCATCTGTCCGCTCGGGGGTGGCAGTCATCCCCAAAGTGAATTGCGGCTGAAAATAATTCAAGAGCCGCTGATAGCTTTGTGCGCCACTGCGATGCGCTTCATCGATCAGCAAATAGTCGAACTCCTGCGGGTCAAATTGTTCCATCACTTCAGGCTTGCTGATCGTTTGAATAGTTGCAAACAGATACTTGGCAGTCGTTTGGTGACGTTTGCCTGACAAAATGCCGAAATCACGGGCAGAGCCGCCAATAACAGTGCGAAATGAATCACGAGCAGCTTCCAAGATCTGCTCTCTGTGAACAACAAATAAAAAGCGTTTAGGCGCAAAAGCTTGGACATCAAAGGCTCCAAGATAGGTTTTGCCCGTTCCTGTGGCGGAGATCAGCAAAGCACGGCGGGCGTTATTTTGCCGTAACTTAGCCAAGTTAGCCAAGGCCTGACGTTGCATACCATTGGGAGTTATTTTTTTGGTTACAGGACTGGCAGTTTTTGAAGTCAACTGCGGTGTGACATAGTGCAAAGCGTAGTCTTTGACCCATGCATCAGTCAGCAAAAAAGCTTTGTGCCACTGCGCAGTATACTGCTGTTCAAGTTGTTTGAACAAAGCACCTTGAGCTGTCGATCTGAGTCGAAGGTTCCATTCATAATTAGCCAACATTGCTGACCGCGTCAAATTAGCACTGCCGACGATCATCGTTTTTTCAGCACCATTGTCAAATAAGTAGCCCTTAGTATGAAAACCGGCGACACTCGTGATCTTGACTGTTAGGTTAGGGATCTTCAACAATTCCGCAAACATGGCAGGATCATTGAAGCCCAGATAATCGGAGGTCAGCAAGTATCCCGTAACGTTTCTGGCAGCCAATTCACTCATAACAGCTTTAAAAGGCGTCAACATGTCTTTAGTAATAAAGGCCACGGCAATGCTAAAGGACTGGCAAACACCAAATTCATCGAGTAAATGCTCCCAGATCGTTTCTTCTTTACTATTGACTAGTAATTTAGGTGCCAGCATGTCATTACCGGAATATTTTTGCTGGTCGAACAAACCGTGCATCACGGCTTGTTGTAATTCATAATTATCATTCATCAAATTTGATCTTCCTTAAATCTTGTTGTGTTAGCCATGTTAAGACAGGTCGACTAGCTGGCAGCCACTGTAAAGCGGCCAGTTCTTTAGGACTACCCCACTGCAACTTAGTATGGGCTTCATGTTTTAGATTATGCGTCTGCAAATAACCACAGAAAAACTGGATATGTATCTTGGCATAATTATATTCGTAGTCAGCAGGTACAGGGATCTGCGGACCTAAGACGACAATGTCGCCTAATTCTTCTTTGATCTCACGTTTTAAAGCTTGGCGTGGTGTTTCACCCGGCTCGATCTTCCCGCCCGGAAATTCATAATAACCGCCACCGACACGGTGGGCCTGACGTTGTCCGGTCAAGATTCGATCACCAGCAATCAAAACGGCGGCCACGATATTTTGTTCAGGTTTCATGATCGACCTCCTCTAACAGATGTTAAATTCTACTTTGATCTCTCTTAATCATAGCAGATTTAGTGTTGCATTGGGAAAGATGAAACTTTAGTAACGCAAATTTCACTAGCACTGATTTGAAAAAAAATCTGTCTGCTGCAATTAGCCAGCTTGAATTTCTACCCATCATTTCTCTTTCTTTTTTTAAAAAAATTGCTTATCATTAGACATAATTAGAAAAACTAAGAATAAAAAAATACTTTTATGGGGGTCACAAGACATGACAACAGAACGTACATTGATCTTGATCAAACCAGATGGTGTTAAAGCGCGCCATATTGGCCAGATCATTACACGGGTCGAAAACAAGGGGTACTCGATCGATGGTTTAAAAGTTACGATGGCTACACCGGAATTATTGAAAAAGCACTATGTCGACAAGGTAGACAAGCCCTACTTCACCGAGATCGAAAACTACATGTTAGAGGGACCGATCGTAGCGATCATTGCCAGCGGCTCGCGTGTGATCAAGGGATTACATACCATTGCAGGAGATACTAGTCCCAACCAAGCAGCACCTGGAACGATTCGCGGTGATTTTGGCCGGATGTTTGAAGATGGGATCTTACGTAATGTCATTCACAGCTCGGACAACCCGCAAAATGCTGAAAATGAGATCAAATTGTGGTTCCCAGAATTGTCAGCCACACGGGGATCTTCAGTTAAAAAAGAAAAGCAAGCTTAAGCTAAGAGAGTGAGACAAAAGATGCTTTGAAGCCGATTTGTAACAACGATTGCGCTATTCTGGCCCTTCGCTTTGCTACGACCCAAAATAGCGCAATCGTTGTTACATTAAGGCTTCACTCTTTTGAAACACGTTTAAGGGCCATCTATTTAACTCATTAAATGGGTTAAATAGACGGCCCTTTTAGTATCGCACAGCTAGTTATGCCCCAGCTCGTTTTCTTTGTCTATGAAAAATCTTCGTATGCTTTAGCAAAATCGATCACAGTTTGATCAGCGCCAAAGCCGCCAACCAGCTGCATCCCGATCGGTTTTTCATGAGATGTAAATTTACATGGTACCGAAATTGCGGGGTAGCCAAGAGCATTGAAAACACCTAAGTTTGTATCCATCCCCATCGAACCTGTTACCAGTTCCTCTAATGAATCATCCAACGCTGGTAATTTAGTAGCGGTAAAAGGTGTCACCGGCATTGCAAGAATATCAAATTTTTCCATGACCTGGGCAAATTTCTGTTTGAGGCCGACTAACATATTCTGTGCTCTACCGTAATAATCAGTGGCTGAATGATCAGCCAGCATTCCGCTATACAAAATAACTTGGACAATTGGCGGCAATTTTTGATAATTTTCTGCTTTTAACTGCTGTGTTAATGCTTCACTCAAATCGATTGGATAGTAGTTTCCACTGCCAATGCTTGAACCGCCATTCTTGATCAACTGCCGATATGTTGCCAGAGTGTTCATCGTGTCAACGACTGTCCGCGCCTGATCAAATTCTGGAAGCGATATTTCTTCAACACTCACACCCATTTTTTCAAAAGCCAAAATATTGGACCGTACTGTCTCATCCACAATTTTTTCAGAACGTTTTAAACCGAAACATTCTTTAACGAGCCCTATTTTTTTGCCGCGCAGATCAGTCTTTAGATTGTTGGCAAAATCAAATGTCTGCTGCATTTCATTTTGGCGGCTGTCTAAGCCATCTGGCCCAGCTAGAGCATCCATCGCTAAAATAATATTGTCCATCGTTTGTGCCATTGGGCCTACATAATCGAGCAGTTGATCGACTGAGCCGATCCCTGTATACGGGATCACGCCGCGTGAGGGTTTAAACCCATAGATGCCACACCATGAAGCTGGGATCCGGATCGAGCCAGTCTGGTCACACCCCAAGGCAAGATCAACTTCTCTACTAGCAACTAAAGCTGCCGAACCACTTGACGATCCGCCAGCAGAATATCCAGGCAAACGGGGATTTTGTACTAAGCCGGTGTCGGCTGAAAAACTGCTGCCGGCTACAAACAAGTTTTCACTGACTGCCTTGCCGGTGATTTCTGCACCAGCCGCCAGCAAACGACTGATCACAGTCGCATCTGTATGGGGGCGATAACCATTCAGCAGCTTAGTGCCGATCTGCATTGGTACATCTGCGATCGTAATGTTATCTTTCACAGCCACTTTTTTCCCTAGCAAGGGACCGCTGGCAGCATGTTCGATTTTAGTCTTAACAAACCACGCATTATATTTGTCATCCGTAAACGGACGCTCCTTATAGGTTCGTTTGTAAGGAGATTTGTCCGTGAGGACCGGCGAGTATTTCATAACATCGCGAAAAGTCGCCAAAAAGTCTGCATCCAGCATTTGCCAGTAATTGTCCTTTTGCTCTTGCGATAATTCAACATCTTTGATCTGCTTAAAAAATTCCTTTTTATTAAAACCCATCCTCTTGCCTCCGCCCTGTTAGTAGTCGAGCTCCCAAATTCAGACAACTTCGCTTATCCAACTCGGATCTCACAGTGCACAGAACACACTATAAGTTCCGAGCCCGATAATGCTCGCTGTCTCCCGAATTTCTCCACTCTGTTTTTCTAGTCGAGCTACATGAATCAAAAGTCTGCGCCTATCCAACTTTGACAACAAGTCGCAAAAAGCACGGCTTATTGTTAAAGTCCGATAGTGCTCAACTTTTAAGC
>NZ_AZFI01000103.1 GCF_001435755.1 Ligilactobacillus acidipiscis DSM 15836
CATGCGGATAACGGCTGGCGTGATCGCGGTTCAAACCAACAGTTTCGAGCAATTCTTCAACTTTCTGGCGTCGATCAGCCTTGTCTTTTGCCAAATGATGGATGTCTATCCCTTCAGCGATGATGTCTTCAACTGTCATCCGGGGATTTAATGAAGCCTGCGGATCTTGAAAGATCATTTGCATGTTACGAGTAAATTCAAGTTTTTCTTTCTTACTCTTAAACGAGCTAACGTCCTTCCCATTAAAAATGATCTGTCCATCAGTCGGATTATACAAATGAATGATACTCCGACCTGCTGTTGTTTTACCTGATCCTGATTCACCAACAAGTCCAAACACTTCTCCTTCATAAATATCAAAAGAAATATCATCGACCGCCTTGACCATCTCAGGTTTGTCCACGCCGAAGTATTGCTTCAAATGCTTAACTTCGAGAACTTTTTTTCGATTTTCTGGCATGTGGTTTCTTCCTTCCTTGGTCTATTAATTTGCGCTTGCTTGCATTTTCTTGAAAATCTCTTGGCGCCGCACAATTTCTTCTGGCGGTGTGATCTTCGGTGCATCCGGATGAAGCAGCCAGGTTGAAGCATAGTGCGTTTCAGAAACCTTAAAGAACGGCGGCTTCTCTTCAGAATCGATCTTCATTGCATAAGGATTTCTTGCTGCAAATGGATCTCCCTTTGGCGGATCCAATAAGTCAGGCGGTGTTCCTGGGATAGCTTGAAGATCTGTACTGCTCAATGTCGGCATTGAGTTAAGCAACCCCCATGTATATGGATGTTGTGGATTGTAGAAAATCTCATCCACAGAACCATATTCAACAATTTGTCCGGCATACATAACAGCCACACGATTGGCCATGCCCGCAACGACCCCCAAGTCATGGGTGATGAAGATAATCGAAGTTTCGATTTTTCGCTGCAATTCTTTCATCAAGTCCAAGATCTGTGCTTGGATCGTAACATCCAAAGCTGTTGTTGGTTCGTCGGCGATCAAGATCTCTGGATAACAAACCAAAGCGATCGCGATCACGATCCGTTGCCGTTGCCCACCAGAAAATTGGTGCGGATATTCATTGATCCGCTTTTCTGCATTGTCGATCCCAACTAGCTTTAAGATCTCCAAAGCTTGTGCTAGAGCTTTTTTCTTTTCAACATTTTTATGTTTCATTAATGGTTCCGCGATCTGGCGGCCAATTTTCATAGTAGGGTCAAGAGAAGTCATTGGATCTTGGAAAATCATGGCAATATCTTTACCACGGATCCCTTGCATCTGTTTTTCAGACTTCTTCAAGATATCTTCCCCATGGAATATGATCGAGCCGCCGACCACTTCAGCGTTGTTAGCCAAAAGTCCCATTAAACTTTTAGTTGTAACTGACTTACCTGAGCCGGATTCCCCTACGATTGCAAGTGTTTCACCTTTATCCAGATGAAAGCTAACATTACGAATAGCTTTAACATCGCCTGCATAGGTATGAAAATTGATCTCAAGGTTATTTACATCTAAGATTCTTTCACCCATAAATACGACCTACCTTCTTGTTCTTGGATCAAATGCATCACGTAAACCATCACCCAAAAGGTTGAAAGCAATCATCAAGATAACCAAAACGATTGCCGGATACCACATCTGGTAAGGCAAGAACTGGAAGTTCTTTTGACCATCGTTCAACAATACACCCAGTGATGTTTGTGGTGCCGAGATCCCGATACCAATGAAACTCAAGAAAGCTTCAAAGAAGATGGCAGTTGGGATCGTGTACATCGTTTGAATAATGATAATACTTGAAACATTTGGTACCAAATGTTTCCAAGCAATCTTCGTTGTCGACTCACCTAGTGTCCGCGCAGCCAAGACATACTCTTCTGTCTTAAGTGACAGCGTCTCCGCTCGAATCATCCTGGCCATCGTAGTCCATTCTGAGATCGCCAAGGCCAAAATGATCGATGTCATCCCTGGTTTAAAGATGATCAACATCAAAACAACGATAATTAGGTTAGGGATGGACGAAATGATTTCGATAATACGCTGCATCACGTTATCAGTTCGCCCTCCTTTCCAACCCGATACGATACCATACGTGACCCCAATCAGTAAGTCAAACAAGGTCGCAACGATCGCAACTGTCAGTGAAATTTTTGTTCCGTAAATAATACGTTGTGCAAGGGAATGACCCAAATAATCGGTCCCCAACATAAAGTGAACATTATCTTTGATGCCATTTTCTTTGTAAACATCAGTCCACACGCCGCTAACCTTCATCTTACCGTTTAATCCGTTGATATTAACACCTGGGATCTTGGCTGGTAAGTTAGCATATTCAGGATTAGACTTAACCAACTCTGAATGATTGATGAAAGGAGTCGAGCCGAATGACACGATGGCCATGATCAAAACGATAAACAAGGAAATCAATGCACCTTTATTCTTTTTCAAACGACGCCATGCATCTTGTGAGAACGTCAATGAAGGAGCAGCAATTTTTTCACTGTCAAGCTCTTGATCTTGATCTTGAGCCAATGGTTCGAAGCTATCTGGTTGTAAATTATATTTCTCTTCTGCCATTTATTAGTCCTCATTTCCAGTAAGTCTGATCCGTGGATCGATAATTCCATAGATAATATCTGTGAACAAGATGATCAAAACTAAGCCAAAACAGAATAACATGGTAACACCCATGATAGTTGGGTAGTCGTTTGTTTGGATCGACTTAACATATTGTTCACCGATCCCAGGGATCGAGAAGATGTTTTCGATAACCATTGAACCTGTCATCAATGCAACAGTGTATGGTCCGATCAGTGTAACCAATGGGATCAAACTATTTCGCAAAGCATGATGGTAAATGATACCAAATTTGTTCAAACCTTTTGCGCGCGCCAGTTCGATATAATCGGAGTTTAGTACATCGACCATCCCGGTCCGAATGAAACGCGCCGTTTCCGCTAGGGGTCCAACACCTAAAGCGATCGTAGGCAAGACCGTGTATGAAAAGCCACCCCAATCGGCAATTGGGAACCAGCCCAGCTTCAACGAAATATAGTACTGTAACAACACAGCCAACACGAAGTTAGGTACTGACTTACCTATGATAGATAAGACTGTCGCTGTAGTGTCGACCCATGTATTCCGGTAGATCGCAGCGACGGAACCAACAATGATCCCTAAAACAACACCGAAGATCATTGCTTGAACACCCAATTGAGCGGAAGCACCGATCCGACTTGAGATCAAGTACGAAACGGGCTGATTACTAAACTGGAAAGAAGTTCCCAGATCTCCATGAAGCATCCCGAAAATATAAATCACGTACTGCAACCAAATTGGTTTATCCAATCCATATTGCTGGTTCATGATCTTGATCTGCTGTGGTGTCATTTTTTCCTGGTTAGAATATGGCGTCCCTGGCATTAACTTCATTAAGAAGAATGTTATGGTAGCTACCAAGAACAGTGTCAAGGCCATATATAAAACCCTTTTTAGCAGGTATTTCTTCATAATTCACCCTCACATTCTAGGTTCATACTATGTACAACAGCAAAATCGGTCATTACCTTTTTTGCTGATGCAGCATTATGCAATTAGCATTTTTTTATTTTAACTTTTAGAACATCGATTAGCAATTGATTACTCTTACAAAGTTCGGTTTTTGCTGATCACTTCTAAGATAAGTCAAAGGGAACTGACAACATAGAGCGTGTCAATTCCCCCTGGCTGCACTCGGCTTTTCAAATTAACAAGACCGGATTATTCCTTGATATAAGTGTTCTTAAAGTTGTAGCTGGCACCAGATGAATTGTAGATAATGCCCTTAACTTTACTCTTGACCATCCATGCAGTCGATTGTTGATAAAGTGGTGCAATACCTTGTTCTTGGACCAAGATCTTTTCAGCTTGAACTAAATCATCCCAACGTTTGTCAGTGTTGCCGGCATCAGTTGTCTTAGAAGCTTGGATCAACTTGTCATAGTCAGCATTCTTCCATTCACCATCATTTTGCGAGTTATCAGATGTGAACAAGTCCAAGAAACTAATTGGATCAGCAAAGTCAGCACCCCAAGCTGAGATAACAAGATCAAAGTCGCCTTGTTCAGAACGTGTCAAACGTGTCTTGAATGGGACGTTTTGAACGTGAACATTAACACTGTCGCCCAATGTTGATTCGATCTGACTTTGTACGAATTCTGTTGAATCCTTAGCCTTATCTGTGTCATCACTCAAAAGGTTGATGTCCATCTTAGTTTCGCCGACTTCTTTCAAACCTTCTTGCCATAGCTTCTTAGCTTCGGCCTTATTGTATTCAACGCCTTCTTTGACGTAAGCTTGGTCTGCAAAGTCTTTACCGTCATTCTTAGCTAAGCCCTTAGAAACAAGTCCCTTAGAAACGGTTGAACCATCGCCTAAGACTTTGTTAGTAAGTTGTTTCCGGTTGATCGCCATTGATAATGCCTGACGGATCTTCTTGTTTTGGAAACGTTTCTGAGTTTGATTGTATTGGAAGTAGAAAGTACTTGCTGCAGAACGTGTTAGGAATTCTTTATCATTCTTCAACTGTTTTGCTTGTTCAGAACTTAAAGGAGTTCCATCCAATTTATCTGTCTTGTACAAGTTGTAAGAAGTTGAGTTGCTCTTGTTGACCTTAAAGTTGATAGCATCAAGTTTAACGTTCTTCTTATCCCAATACTTGTTGTTCTTAGTAGCTGTCCAGCTCAAGTTAGAACCAGTCCACTTAGTCAACTTAAATGGTCCGTTATAAACCATATATTTCGAAGCAGTACCATATTTGCTGCCGGCATCCTTAACGACTTTCTCATTTTGTGGGAAGAATACAGGGAAGCCCATCAGCAATTTGAAATAAGGGATCTTCTTGTCAAGAGTAACTGTCAGCTTATAGTCGCCGTCAGCTTTGATCCCTAATTCACTAGTTTTCTTTTTGCCATCCATGATGTCGTTTGCGTTTTTAACACCATCGAAGAGGTAAGCATACTGTGAACCAGTCTTAGGATCAACAGTTCTTTGCCAAGAATAAACGAAATCTTTAGCAGTCAACTTGTCACCGTTAGACCAATTTGATTTACGTAAATCAAATGTGTATGTCAAACCGTCGTCTGAAACATGAGTCTTTTTAGCCAAACCTGGTTCAACCTTGGAGTCTTTACCTAAACGATAAAGTCCTTCCATTGTGTTATTTAATTGGTCAAAACTGACCACGTCAGTTGCTTTAGACAGATCCATTGATGGTAATTCAGCAGTTTCATCCCAATTCAAAACTTGTTTTGAATCATTAGATGAAGACTTAGATCCGCAAGCAGCCAAAGTTAAAGCTGAAACAGCCATTACAGCACCCGCTGTAGCAAATTTTTTAAGCTTCATTCTAGTAACAACTCCTTTTTCTATGTATTGACAGATACCGCTCATATCTCTCTTTACGTTGTATAAATTTTATATGAAATTGATATTAAAATCAAGAGTATACTCTAATTTTTTTAATATTTATTTTTGTAATTCCGCATAAGCTCCAGTTTTATGCGGTCTAACAGTCTTAATTTTTCTCATTTTTCTCAAAATAAAATGAATGTTAGCGTTTTAATATAGCCTTTAAAAAATAAAGTATTTCAGAGATTCTTATTTTTCTTTCATCCATTCGGCAAGATTTCTAAGAGTTTACGGGCAAATATGGCTAAAAATAGTTTTTTCCTCATTTTCTAACTCTGACCAAACAAAGGAAAGTAAATGTTATAATAGCTGTGAAATACGAATGGAGGAAAATATATGGATCGTGCAATTATTGCAGGAATCGATAATGGACATGAAAATTTTGAATATAAAATGAGTGAATTGGCCGCCCTTGCCAAGGCCGCCACCATTAGTCCCGAATTGACCATCACTCAAAAATTAGATAAGCCGGTCTCTGCCAGTTATTTTGGCAGCGGCAAACTGATCGAGCTTAAAAACGCTGCTGAAGCCAAAGAAGCCAACGACCTGATCGTAAATGACGAACTGACACCCACCCAACTCAGAAACATCGAAGATGAAACCGGTCTGACAGTCATTGACCGCACTGCTTTGATCTTAGAAATTTTTGCCCGTCGCGCTCATACGCGAGAGGCCAAACTCCAAGTACAAATTGCTTCTCTGCAATACCGGCTCCCTCGGTTGCGGACTTCTAGTTTAAATCGTTTTGACCAGCAAACCGCCGGAAGCAGCGGTGGCGGTTTTACCAGTCGTGGTGCTGGTGAAACCCAAATGGAATTAAACCGACGGACTATCCAAAATCAGATCACACATTTGCGCCATCAACTTAAAGAAGTTGAACAAGAAGAACAAACTAAACGCAAAGCCCGTGATAGTTCAGGCATTAAAACAGTTGCCCTTGTTGGTTATACGAATGCCGGCAAATCAACGACAATGAACGGCTTGCTGCGCTTAACGGGCGAACCAAAAGAAAAGCAGGTCTTTGAAAAAAATATGCTTTTTGCCACTTTGGACACGTCTGTGCGCAAAGTCCAGTTCGATGATAACAAAGAGATCTTGCTCAGCGATACAGTTGGTTTTGTTTCATCTTTACCCCATCAACTGGTCGAAGCTTTTAAGACTACACTAGCTGAAGCTGCGCAAGCTGATCTCTTGGTCCAGGTGATCGATGTCTCAGACCCTCATGCCAAAGAAATGGTCAAAACCACCGAGGAAACTTTACGAGAGATCGGCGTGACTGGGATCCCCATGATCTATGCCTTTAATAAGGCCGACATGGAACCACAGTTACGCTATCCTGAAATTGCTGGCGACCAGATCACATATAGCGCTCGTGATGATGACTCACTCAAGCTCTTGATCAAAATGGTCAAAGATAAGTTATTTGCCGATTTCATGACCAAGACTTACCTGATACCTTTTGACCAAGGCAGATACTTGGAACAGCTCAACAGTAATTCAAGTGTCTTAAAAACTGATTACACAGCTGACGGGACCGTCATTACAGCGGAAGTCTCACCCACAACTGCTAGTATCTTACAGAAGTTTGAAAATTCTTAGTCCAAATAAAAAGAAGTAACGTGATAAGTTTGCACGTTACTTCTTTTTTGTTGTTAATGGACGCGCCGGTCCATGACATAGGCGGACAATTGTCGGTCACTGCCCTCTTGAAAACCTAAGTAGTGGAAAAATTTGCGTGCATCATTATTGGGCTTTGCTGCAACCATGATTTGACCGACCGCCCCAAAGTAATTCAAGAGATGAAGCATTAAAGTTTTACCAATGCGTTTCCCCTGAAACTCAGGGCAAACCAACAGATCTTGAATGTACACAACTGTTGAAAAATCACTCAAAGCCCGGACAAGTCCTACCAAACGCCCATCCTCATAAGCTGCGATCACAAAAGATTTCTTCAAGCCTTTTTTTAGGTTATCAATATTTTCAACATCTTTTTTCCAGCCGACTGAGTCATAAAGCGTGGTGATCTCCTTTTTAGTTAGTCTGGGATTTACAACCAAATCCATGATTTCACCTCTCCCGAATATGTATTCATGCCAAAGATTAAAAAAATATGATAATTTTATGTTTTTTATTATAAGAAAATCAGCTTTATTTTTCAAGTAAAATTTGCAAATATCCTTATATTTAGCGCTTGTAAGGACAAATTACGCTAATTTTTCCTGATTAAAAAATGAGATTTTTTTGCTGTAAATTTCAAAATTCCTCATAAATCAATGCAGCATTATTCATTGATGTATACATTCAGATAAGCCAATGGTGTCATAATTTTATAGTTATAGACCGTTCCCCAATTTTCCTTAAATTCCGTGTTGTTTGGGGCAAGAAAAAATGTAGAAAAGTAAGCGGGGATTCAGCTTTGATTTTTTATTCTGGCTGCAGCAAGGAAGAAGTTCCGCTTATCTAACTTTTACGCCACAATGCAAAAAACGCA
>NZ_AZFI01000104.1 GCF_001435755.1 Ligilactobacillus acidipiscis DSM 15836
GCTCATCAACACTAAAAAGTTTAGACCCAAATAAAATCCGGAGCCAACTGTAGGGGGAGTTTTAATATCCAGCAAAACAAGTCAGGTAGCTTGTTCAACATCTGGGTAAATTTGGTTGTGGGCCAATTAACTATTAATAGATGTACTTAAAGATTTTTGTTTTAAAAGCCAAATCTTTACACGTTCTTTACATAAAGTGGAAGTGGTCTTTACATAATCTAGATAAAATAATAATTATGAAAGGAAGGAACAGCTATGAAAAAATATAATTTACTTTGGGCTTTTGTAGCCATGTTCTTCGTTCTAACAGGTTGTAGTTCTAGTAAAGCAAGTCATTCTTCTACGATCCAGGTTGTTGGTTCTAGCGCAATGCAGCCGATCGTTGAAATGGGTGCACATGAATACCGGAAAGAAAACCTTGAACAAAAGATCACCGTGCAAGGCGGCGGTTCTGGAACAGGACTAAGTCAGGTGCAAAGTGGAGCTGTTGATATTGGAAACTCTGATATCTTTGCTTCACAGCAGAAAGGGATAGATGAAAAGAAACTGAAAGATCACAAATTAGCTGTGATCGGTGTTGCTCCAATAGTTAATAAAGATGTAGGCGTGACGAATGTGACGATGACACAGCTGCAAAAAATTTTTACGGGAAAATATACTAACTGGCAGCAACTAGGCGGCATTAACCAAGATATTGTGGTGATCGATCGTGCTAGTGGGAGTGGAACTCGTGCAATTTTTGATGAAGGAGTGCTCAAGAATAGCAAGAGGATGAAAGCACAAGAGCAAGATTCTAATGGTTCTGTTCAGCATATGGTTGCTGATACGCCGGGGGCAATTAGTTATGTTTCGTTTCCCTATTTGAAAGATACTTTTGTTGCCTTGAAAATAAACGGCGTAACACCCTCTCCTAAAAATGTCACCACGAATAAATGGACTCTTTGGGGTTATGAACATATGTATACAAAAAAAGACCTGTCAAAACAAACCAATGCTTTTATTAAATACTTGGTTACTTCTGACAAGATTCAAGAGAAATTACTTTCGCGATTAGATTATATTTCGATCAGAGATATGGAAGTCAAAAAAGATCAAAACGGGCTTGTTACGCCCAAGTAAAAGGGGAGTTAAATATGGATCCAATCAAGGAGAAGATTCAAAGCAAATCGAAAGAAACTAGGCAGGAACTGACCGGGAAAGTCTTAAGTTACTCTGCAATGTTGCTGATCCTATTAGTCGTTTTATCGATTTTCGTTTTTGTTGCCTCCAAAGGGGTCGCAACTTTTACACAAAATCATGCTAGTTTAAAGGACTTTTTCTTCACGACTGATTGGTCACCGACCGCAAAGGGAAAAGATGGGCGGCCTTTAGTTGGAGCCTTGCCTATGATCGCAGGTTCTTTTGGGGTAACTTTTTTAGCAGTTTTATTTGCGACCCCATTTGCAGTTGGAACTGCTTTATACATGACAGAAATTGCTAGCAAAAGAGGACGCAACTTTTTACAAAGTGTTACAGAATTGCTGGTTGGAATTCCATCAGTTGTGTATGGCTTTATTGGTTTGAATGTTGTTGTCCCATTTGTTAGATCTCACTTTGGCGGTTCAGGTTACGGGATCTTATCCGGTGCATTTGTTTTGTTTGTCATGGTATTACCGACTGTGACTTCTTTAACTGTTGATAGTTTGCGTGCAGTACCTGGATATTATAAATCAGCTTCTCTGGCACTTGGTGCTACCGAATGGCAAACTATCTATAAAGTTATCTTGCGTGCTGCTTTGCCGGGTATCTTAACTGCAATTATCTTTGGTATGGCACGTGCATTTGGTGAAGCACTGGCTGTTCAAATGGTGATCGGTAATGCAACCTTGATGCCTAAAGGCCTGTTATCTGCTTCTTCAACACTAACAAGTGTCTTGACGATGGGGATCGGTAATACAGTTATGGGTACCGTTGGTAATAATGCTTTATGGTCATTGGCTCTGGTATTACTGTTGATGTCATTAGTCTTTAACTTGCTAGTTAAATGGATCGGTAGAAAGGGGCGCTTTTAATGAATCCTAAAACAATAAATAAGTTCGCCTTGAACACTATTAAAGTCATTGCCGGACTGGTAGTTATCATTTTAGCGTTTCTGATCGGTCGCATCTTGATTCAAGGGGTTCCGCATATTTCGTGGCACTTTTTAACATCTCCGTCACAAGAATTTGTTTCAGGCGGGGGGATCTCGTACCAGCTCTTTAATTCATTTTACTTGCTGGTCTTGACACTGTTGATTTCTTTTCCGATCTCATTAGGAGCAGGGATCTTTTTATCCGAATACGCCCCTAAAAATTGGCTGACTGAGATATTGCGGATGTCAATTGAAATATTGAGTTCCCTGCCATCAGTTGTTGTCGGATTATTTGGTTTCTTATTATTCGTGGTCCAGTTTAAATTAGGTTTCTCGATCATAGCTGGGGCGATTGCTTTAACTTTCTTTAACTTACCATTACTGACAAGCAACGTTGAGCAAGCACTTAATAGTGTTTCTGACTTGCAAAGAGAAGCAGGGATGGCATTGGGACTTTCCAAGTGGAGAACGGTTATTAAAGTAATTATTCCCGAAGCCTTGCCAGGTATCGTGACTGGTATCGTTTTAGGTGCCGGACGGGTATTTGGTGAAGCCGCTGCTTTGATTTATACAGCTGGGCAAAGTGCATCTACGATCGATTTTACAAACTGGAATCCGTTTAACGCAGCCAGTCCGTTGAATTGGTCGCGTCCCGCGGAAACATTGGCTGTTCATATTTGGAAAATCAACTCCGAAGGAATTATGCCAGATGCTGCAGCCGTTTCAGCTGGGACCTCTGCCGTACTGATCATTGTTGTTTTGATTTTTAATTTGTCGGCACGGTATCTTGGAAATAAGCTGTATCGGAAATTTACAGCTGCAGGTAAATAAAAAAACTTGCTATTTAAACAAGAAGTTAAACATCTTAGTGTTTGGTTGCTGCAAACGCAGCCGCTAAAAAGCAAATTGAGAAAGCGGAGGGTCGCAAATGGATGTTGGGAAATATGATTTAAATGATACTGCAATCATGCAGTTTGACCCAAAAGAAAAAGAAATGGCTTTGACTACTAAAAATTTACAGGTATACTATGGCGATAACCATGCCTTTTATGACGGTTCGCTACAGTTTGAAAGATATAAGATCACTGCTTTGATCGGCGCGTCAGGATCTGGAAAATCAACCTTTTTGCGTTCATTAAATCGGATGAATGATGGAATCGCCAAGGTCGATGGTAATATTTGGTATAGAAGTTTGGATATCAATTCTTCTGCGATCAATGTCTATGAAATGAGAAAACATATTGGGATGGTTTTTCAAAGGCCCAACCCCTTTTCTAAATCGATCAGAGAGAATATTACGTTTGCGGTCAAAGAAAATGGTATTAAAGACAAGAAAAAGTTAGATGAAATAGTTGAAAGCAGTTTGAAACGAGCTGCACTATGGGAAGAAGTCAAAGATCAGTTGGGTTCTAGCGCGTTGGCTTTATCCGGGGGACAACAACAGCGTCTGTGTATTGCACGTGCGATCGCTATGCAACCAGATATTTTGCTGATGGATGAGCCTGCCAGTGCACTTGACCCAATTTCTACATTAAAGGTTGAGGAAACAATGATGGAATTAAAAAAACATTATACGATCATTATTGTTACCCATAATATGCAGCAAGCATCAAGAGTCAGCGACTATACTGCTTTCTTTCATCTTGGTCATGTTATCGAGTATGATAAGACAAAGAATATTTTTACTTTTCCGCAGAAAAAGGCAACCGATGATTATGTATCCGGTAATTTTGGTTAATAATACAAGGGGGTAATGTGGTGAATAATTATATTTCCACGCGCAATGTTCACTTATATTACGGTGAAAATGAAGCACTAAAAGGGATCGATTTAAACTTTCCTGATAACGGGATCCATGCTTTGATCGGTCCTTCGGGCTGTGGTAAGTCCACTTATTTACGGTGTTTAAATCGAATGAATGATTTGATCCCAAATGTTAAAATTACTGGTAATATAGAGATTGGCGGTTCAAACATTTATAGTCCAAAAACTGATACAGTTGAATTAAGACGACAAGTCGGCATGGTTTTCCAACAACCTAATCCATTTCCTTTTTCGATTTATGATAATGTTTCTTATGGATTGAAACTAAGCGGGAAAAAAGACAAGGAATTGATCGATGAACGTGTCGAAACGAGTTTAAAACAAGCAGCAGTTTGGGATGAAGTGAAAGATGACCTGGGTAAAAGTGCTTTATCTCTATCTGGTGGGCAACAACAGCGGGTCTGTATTGCTAGAGTTTTAGCAGTGCAGCCCTCGGTTATTTTGTTAGACGAACCCACTAGTGCTCTTGATCCGGTTTCCAGTGATTTGATCGAAGAGATGTTGTTGACCTTAAGAGAAGACTATACTTGCATTATCGTGACGCATAATTTACAGCAAGCCTCACGTATCTCGGATACAACTTCTTTTTTCTTGACAGGTGATTTAATTGAAACTGGTCGGACGAAGGATATTTTTGTTGAACCAAAAAAGCAGCAAACAGATGATTATCTGAGCGGTAGGTTCGGATAGGAGGAGTGAAATAAATGAGTAGACTACTTGACCAACAGATTCAAAAACTTAAACTCAATTTTATTACAATGGGATTGAATGTATCTACGGCCTTGAGTGATGCAGTAGACGCATGGCGTAACAACGATCTGACTTTAGCACAAACCGTGATCGATGGTGATGAAAAGATCAATGAGCAAGAGACGCACTTAGAGGGCAAGTCAGCACAAATAATTGCTTTACAACAGCCGGTCGCTGGTGACTTACGCAAAATCGTTGCTATCTTAAAAGCTAGTTCAGACCTAGAACGTTTGGCTGATCACGCTATTCACATTGCTAAAAAAGCAAGAAGAGAACAGGGGGCACCAAGTGATTCAGAACTGACTGACTTATTGTTAAAAATGGCTGAAAATGATAAACAGATGTTAACAGATATTTTACAGGCTTATTCGGACATAGATGACGATGCGGCAGTCAAAATTTCTGAAAAAGATCATCAAACTGATGAATATTTACAACAAGTTAACCAAATAATTATTCAGAGAATCAAAGAACAGCCTAATTTTGCTTTAGAGGCTATGGATTATATGAAGTTAGGCAATCACTTTGAAAGAATTGGTGATTACGTAACAAATATTGCAGAATGGATCGTATACACTGAGCGTGGACGGATCACTGAACTAGGAAACAGCGATTATTAAGCACCATGTTTTAGAGATTATGGATATTTTCGTTTAGTTTCCATAAAGTTATGTAAATAACGTGAAAAAAACCACAAAATGAGTTCGCTTTTTACTAAAAATGTGTTAGAATTATTTTGTGCTCAAGAAGAGTAATTTTAAACGTAAACTTTATAGGAGGCTATTTTATGTCATTCGTGAATGGTAATAAAATCTTTGCAGACGCTCGTAAGGGACATTATGCTGTAGGTGCTTTCAACACTAACAACCTTGAATGGACGCGTGCTATTTTGAAGGGTGCTCAGGAGAAGAATGTGCCAGTTTTGATCCAATCATCAATGGGTGCTGCTAAGTACATGGGCGATTACGAATTGGTTAGAAATTTAGTTGAACAAGAAATGCGTGTTATGGGTATCACAGTTCCTGTTATCATGCATTTGGACCATGGTAACTACGAAGCAGCTAAAGAAGCTATTGCTGCTGGTTATACTTCAGTTATGTTTGATGGTCATGATCTGCCATTTGATGAAAACTACGCTAAGACTAAGGAAATCGTTGAATTAGCACACTCAAAGAACATTTCTGTTGAAGCAGAAGTTGGTTCAATTGGTGGCGAAGAAGATGGAATTATCGGCGAAGGCGAATTAGCTGACGTTGAAGAAGCAAAGAAAATCGCTGACTTAGGTGTTGATTATCTTGCATGTGGTATCGGTAATATTCATGGTCAATATCCAGCAAACTGGAAGGGCTTGAATTTCGGTCGTTTGCAAGAATTAGCTGACGTTATCAAGACACCACTTGTTTTGCATGGTGGTTCAGGGATCCCTCAAGAACAAGTTGTTAAAGCTATCAAGATGGGTGTTGCTAAACTTAACATCAATACTGAATGTCAATTAGCATTTGCTGCTGCAACACGTAAATATATTGAAGCAGGTAAAGATCAAGAGGGAAAGGGCTTTGACCCACGTAAACTTCTTGCACCTGGTACAGAAGCAATCACAGATACAGTTAAAGAAATCATTGACTGGATGGGTACACCAGCAATCAAATAATTTAATTAAAAAACGGGGCTGGGATAAAACTAGCCTTGATAAAGAGAAAACGGGCTGGAGAAATCGATTTTTGATTTCTTCAGCCTGCTTTTTCATTTTTATGTAGCACAGAGTCTCTAACCCTGCTATTCTATAAGTGTCCAATCCCAAGACAGAAAGGATAGATACTCCGTGTATAAAAATTATAACATGAATCAGGAATCTTTAGAGGTCCAAATCCCATATACTTATACTATTCGTCCAGATCATATTGTGAGGATCATCAGTAATTTCATTGACAGTCTGCCATCAGACATGTTACTAAAAAACACTCCTCAAACTGGTCGCAAAGCTTTTCACCCGGCAATGCTGCTTAAAATGACGCTTTTTGCCTATTCCCAAGGACAAACCTCAGGGCGAAAAATTCCACAAATAAATGAAGAGAACTTGCCGATGAAATGGCTAACTCAAGACACCTCAATTAGTTATCGGACTATCAATCGTTTTCGCGTTGCTTCTTCGACGCAAGACTTGATCAAGCAAATGTATCTCTCTTTTTACGCTCAATTGAAAGAACAAGATTTAGTTTCAGATGAAGCAATTTTTGTTGATGGCACTAAAATTAATGCTGATGCCAATAAATATTCTTTTGTTTGGCGTAAAGCGACTGAAAAAAACGAGGCCAAGTTGGATCAAAAAACGAGCGACTTATATGATGAAATGATTCAAGCAGGTGTTGATACTTCAATCAAAGCGGAAGAAGGACTTTCGACCCAACAACTGCAGCAGTTAGCGGCTGATTTGGACGAGGAAGTCGCCCAAGAAAAAACGCCACAGCCTGGCGGTTCTCTTAGTAAGCGCCGGCGGCGCAAACTTAAAAAGTATCGCCACAAGATCACCACAGACTTCTTACCGAGAAAGCAAAAATATACTATTTATGATGCAACTTTTCAAGGTAGAAACAGCTTTTCCAAAACAGATCCTGATGCCACTTTTATGCGGATGAAAGAAGATCCCATGATGAACGGTCAACTGAAACCCGGGTATAATCTGCAAATCGCCACCAATAATCAGTATGTCTTGAACTATCAAGTTTTCCCTAACCCGACGGATACCAGGACTTTGATCCCGTTTTTAAAAGCAACAGCTGTTTTAAACGACTTCTTATATGTCGTAGCTGATGCTGGATACGGCAGTGAAAGCAACTACAGTACGATCATAGATGATTTAGAAAAAACACCTTTAATTCCTTATGGGATGATGCTTAAAGAACAAAAGCGGAAATTTAAAAATGATCCGACCAAGTCGGCAAATTGGGCTTATAATGCGACAGATGATTTTTATGTTGATCATCAAGGTGTCTCTTTCAGCTTTAAAAATTATAGTATCCGACATGACAAATATGGCTTCGAACGTAAATTCAAAATCTATGAAGCTGATAAAAACCAGCCAACGGCTGAACTGGATCAGCTAGCTAAAACTCCTACGCGACGACAACGAAAGATCTACTATAATCCGACTTGGGAATACTTTAAAAATTACACTAAAGAAAAACTTTCAGATCCTGAACTGAAA
>NZ_AZFI01000105.1 GCF_001435755.1 Ligilactobacillus acidipiscis DSM 15836
TGCGTCACATTTCCACTTGTGAGACTTACTTCGCCGAAGTTTGCATAGCATTCCTATTTATGATCCCTCAAAGGCAGCTTTTTATAAATGAGCACAAAAAAACACCCCTCCGACAGGAGAGATGCTCTGACATTCAAAAGAATGATTATTTAAGGTTAACTGTAGCTCCAACTTCTTCAAGCTTAGCCTTGATATCTTCGGCTTCTTCCTTAGAAGCGCCTTCCTTGATAACTGAAGGAACGTTGTCAACCAAGCCCTTAGCATCTTTCAAGCCAAGACCTGTGATGTCCTTAACAGCTTTGATCGTCTTAACCTTAGCTGTACCTTCACTAGCTAATTCAACGTCGAATTCTGTTTGTTCTGCAGCAGCGTCGCCACCAGCAGCACCTGCAGCTGCAACTGGAGCAGCTGCTGAAACGCCGAATTCTTCTTCAATAGCTGAAACTAAATCGTTTAATTCAAGAATGCTGGCTTCTTTAAGGTCAGCAATGATTTTTTCTGTATCTAATGCCATTTTGTTTTCCTCCAAATTTTTGATCAAATATATTTAAAATACAACATTAAGCTGCATCTTCATCCTTGCTGTCGGCAACAGCCTTAACAGCATAAGCAACGTTGCGCACTGGTGCTTGCAATACTGAAAGCAACATTGACAACAAGCCGTCGCGGTCTGGCAACTTGGAAAGTGCATTGATATCTTCGACAGAAGAAACCTTTCCTTCGATAACGCCACCCTTGATGCTTAATGCTTCATGGTCTTCAGTAAATTTTGCAATCACACGTGCAGGAGCCGCAACATCTTCGCCACCAAAAGCAACTGCAGTAGGACCTGAAAATACTTCGTCCAAACCTTCATAGCCTGTTTGGTCAGCTGCACGCTTTAAGAATGTGTTTTTGATGACACGCATCTCAACGCCTTCTTCACGTAATTGCTTACGTAATTCAGTAACTTCTTCCACCGTTAAACCACGATAATCAGTAACCACGATCGATGAAGCATTGTTGAATTTTTCAACAACACCGTCAACAATTTTAGCTTTTTGGGCAATAACTTCTTTACTCACTTGATTCACCTCCCAGTCATTGTGTAGAACTTTTCCAAATAAAAAAGCCCCGTATCCACCAAGACACAGAGAGAGAATAATAAACATTACTCCTCGGCAGGATATTAAGGCTTACGCCACCTGAGTCTTAGGTAGAATCATATAAAAAATTGACCTCTAATAATGTAACATGTACACCATTAGAAGTCAACCATATTCTTAATTTAATTCATTAAATTAAAGAGATGAAATATCAAGCGTTACACTTGGGCCAAATGTTGAAGCCAAGGAAACGTGTTGGATATAGATACCCTTCACGGATGCTGGGCGAGCCTTTGTGATCACATCATTGATAGTCTGGAAGTTACCTTTGATAGCATCTTCACTAAATGAAACTTTGCCTAGTGGAACATGAACATTTCCGTCACGGTCAGTTCTATAAGTAACCTTACCGGCCTTAGATTCCGTAACAGCTTTGTTTACGTCCATTGTAACAGTACCCGTCTTAGGGTTAGGCATCAAGCCCTTAGGTCCAAGAACACGTCCTAAACGTCCTACTTGAGCCATCATATCTGGTGTAGCAATAGCTACATCAAAGTCTAACCAGCCATCTTGGATACGTGCAACTAAGTCATCGTCACCGACAACATCAGCGCCAGCATCTTTAGCTTCTTGTGCTTTAGGTCCCTTAGCAAAAACAACAACTTTTTGGTCTTTACCTGTACCATTAGGAAGCACAACGGCACCACGTAATTGTTGGTCCGCTTGTTTTGTATCAACGTTTAATTTGAAAGCCGCTTCGACACTTGCGTCGAAGTTAGCAAAGTCAATTTTCTTGACCAAGCTAACTGCTTCATCAAGATTGTATTCTTTGTTTGCTTCTACTTGCTTAGCGGCTTCTAAATATTTCTTGCTTTTCTTTGCCATTAGTAAATTTTTCCTCCTTGCAATATGTGGTCTATCGGATAAACCTCCCACTTGATACATTCACTTTCGTGAAGTATCCGACTGGAAAGCATGGTGGCTAGTGACTAGCCTTCTACTGTGAAGCCCATGCTTCGTGCAGTACCTTCAATCATGCGCATAGCAGCTTCAACGTCTGCAGCGTTTAGATCTTGCATTTTTGTTTCGGCAATTTCCTTAACTTGGTCTTTAGTTACACTAGCAACCTTGTTTGTGTTAGGTTCACCGGAACCGTGTTCTACACCGGCAGCCTTCTTAAGTAAAATAGCTGCAGGTGGAGTTTTGGTAATGAAATCGAATGAACGATCTTCGTAGACACTGATCTCAACAGGGATGATCATGCCTTCTTGGTCAGCAGTACGGGCGTTAAATTCCTTTGTGAAGCCCATGATATTGATACCGGCTTGACCCAATGCAGGACCAACTGGCGGTGCAGGAGTTGCTTTACCAGCAGGGATCTGCAATTTAACAACGTTTGTTACTTTTTTTGCCACGGTGTATTCCTCCTTATATTCCGTGTGTGGTACGGATGGCCATGAAATTTGGCCTCCCACTAGTATGCCATAAGCATACCTATAAAATATAGCATGCCCGTTAGTCGTTTGCAAGGTGTTTTCACAAATTTGCACAAACTATCAGCAATACACAAAGCTCTAACAAGTTGCAATGCTGCTTAAACTAATTTATCAACTTGATCAAAGTTCAATTCGGCTGCAGTTTCGCGACCAAACATTTCAATGTCAACACGCAGCTTCATTTTTTCATTATCAATTTCAGTGATCTTACCGACCATACCGGAAAAGGCGCCGTCAACAATTGTAACTGAGTCGCCTACTTCAGCATCAAATTTCTCGTGGCGAGCACTTAAGCCCAACTGATGCAAGATGCTGTCAATTTCTTCTTCAAGTAATGGAGCTGGTTTACTACCTGCGCCGTGGGAACCGACAAAACCTGTTACTCCAGGTGTGTTACGGACAACGTACCATGACTGATCTGACATCACCATTTCAACTAAGACATAACCAGGGAAGGTCTTTAATTTCTCCACCTTTTCTTTACCTGTTTTAGTGGTTTCCCGTTTTTCTTCTTCTGGAACAACAACTCTGAAAATGTTGTTTTCCATTCCCATGGATTGAGCCCGTGATTCCAAGTTAGTTTTTACTTTGTTTTCGTAACCAGAATAAGTATGCAGCACGTACCATTTCTTTTCCATATTCTCAGCCATGTTATTCTATTCTCCTTTTTCAAACTTTAGTTATCTTTATCAAAATATTTCTCCAAAATAAAAAAACCTCGACCACGCGAAGTTTCCTTACAAATGAGATTATATCAAATTACTGGCTAAATTGCTAGTTTGTCCGTCTGATCAACTACACAAAAAATTTAATGATCAATTGAACTAGATAATCGACGATCCCAAAGAAAATCGCAAAACCAATTGCCATCAAAACAACGGTCACCGTGTCTTTACGGTTTTCGCTAGCTGTCGGCCAAGTTGTATCTCTCATACTTTGTTTAACATCTTTTAAAAATTTCATCGTTAAGCCTCCATAGATCCACGAAATTAAATGAGTTTATTTTGTCTCGCGGTGCACTGTATGTTTGCCGCAATACTTACAAAACTTCTTAACTTCAAGTCGAGAAACCCGAGCAGGATTTTCTACCAAAGTGTAATTTCGCGAACCGCATTCTGAGCATGCCAAGGCAATTTTTCTTTTTCCTGCCATCTTCAGTTCTCCTTAAATTATATCATTGTAACCTTATCATGGACATCAAGGCAAGTCAATACAAAGACAGCCCCACCGTCTTATATTTTAGTTATCCTGTTTTTATTTTAACGCCAGTAGCAAACATTCCTAAAATAAATCACAAAAAAACTAACCTACTCACTACTAATTTGCAAGTAAGTAAGTTAGTTATTTTCATTTCGCTATTAACGTTGCTTACGCCAGTATAAGAGTGAGTACCCTCCACCCGCCAGAAGTCGAATTAATGCTGCTAATTTTTGAAAAATCCACCTGTTTGTGGTAAACGCCCAGAGTTTTACTTTAAACTGTTGGTAATTCAGTTGCTGTCGGAGCGCTGAATTATCAGCTGTTTAACTAAACATAACAAGCGATGGAACACGGGACAAGAAAAGTCAAGCACTAGTTGACATTAGACTCAAATCGCAGGTTGCGCGAAGTGAATCTGGTGTTGGACAGGCACCGATTTTTGTTGCACGCGATTCGACTATAAAAACACCTCACACTCTTGGGAAACTTTGCCGTTTAATATTTTATTTTTATCAAATTTATGCGGCTTTTATTGCGACAGATGCTGCAGTAAATTTCTTAACTCAATCAACTGCTCTTCGCTCCATGGATTACTTCTGACTGAGTGTTCATCTTGATAATGCCGTGCCGTTTGCTTAACTTCTTTTTGGGCCCGCCGAATATCTTGAGCTAGTTCCCACGCTGGTTTGCGCAAAGCGCCCTGCGAGAAAATAGTCCATTGCTCAGCTTGATCACTTGTTGCCACCGTCACTTGCGTCAACGGGTTCATCAACTGCCCCGCCAAAGATTCAATATAACTATCCGCAGTCTGACCCTCATCCGTCCAAATTACCTGTAAGGTATACTGTTTGTATCTTTTAGACAGACCTGGCACATACATGGCATCAAAAACCACGATGATCTGATAACCACTTTGCTTATGATAATCAGAAAGAACACGCAGCAATTGGTCACGTGCCTCTTCTAATTGGTCATTTTTCTTAAGCTTATTCAATTTTGGCCAGTTACCGATCATATTATAGGCATCGACGATCAGAATGTTTTTCTTCATTATCTGCTTACTTTCCTCTACTTGTATAGACTTGATAGATCAATAAACTTGCCGCAACACTGGCGTTCAAACTTTGCACGTGTCCACTCATCGGGATCGACACCATACCGTCGCAGTTTTTCTTTAACAAAGGAGAGACCCCCTTGCCTTCGTTACCGATCACCAAAGCTGTCGGGGCAGCCCCATCAAATTTGCGAAAATCTTGTCCTTCCATATCGGTACCGAAAACCCAAACACCGCGTTTTTTTAATTCTTTAACGACATTAGTCAAATTATTAGTGCGCATCACCGGCACATACTCAACTGCACCTGTCGATGTCTTAGTCACTGTCGCAGTCAACTGGACAGCTCGCCGTTTGGGAATAATGACTCCGTGAACTCCAGCCGCATCCGCTGTCCGAATGATCGAACCTAGATTATGGGGGTCTTCGATCTCATCTAAGATCAAGAAAAACGGAGGTTCTCCCGCAACCTGAGCTTTGGCAAATAAATCATCTAGTTTGGCATATTGAAATGGTGCCACAGAAACAGCCACACCCTGGTGGTTAGCGTGATCACTCAACATATCCAGTTTGGCCTTAGGAACACGTGAAACGACGATCGATTTTTTGCGTGCCAGCGTTGCCAACTCGTGTAAAGCATCGGACTTCAGCTTTTCTTGGATATAGACTTTATTGACGGGTTGGGTCCCTTTTAGGGCAGCCATGGCAGCGTGACGTCCAATCACTAAGCCTTGCTCATCAGTCTGATTCTTATTATTCATATCTTTTTCTTCCTTTTATTTGTCTCAACAGTTTCAATGCACCAGTGGGCAAGCGCTTGTAACCGTTCATCTTGTTCACTGGTATAAAGATAGCCAAACAAAGCTTCAAAGCCAGTCGAGATCCGGTAAGTCATTACCGCCGTATTTTTAGCGGAAGTGTGACTTTTGGCATTACGCCCCTTTTTGAAAAAAAGCCACTCTTCTTCAGACAGCTTGTCTGCTTGCTCCATTTGATCGACCAAAAAAGCCTGGGCTTTGGCTGAAACATAGTGAGTCGCAGTGTGCTGAAGTTTGTTGGGCTTAGTTAACCCAAGTTCTAACAAATGTTCACGCACAAAAACTTCCCACACCGCATCGCCGATATAAGCCAGTGCGATCCCATTGATCTGTTGATAATTTGCTCTTGTCATATTACTTTATTCTCTCTTCCAGCGGGTACCTTGTGGAGTATCCTCCAAAATGATCCCTTGTTCTTTTAATTCATCCCTAATTTGATCACTCAAAGCAAAATCTTTATTCTTCCGCGCAGCATTTCTTTGTTCAATTTTAGTTTCGACTTCATCATCCAAAATGTCAGCATGCTTGAGCTTAATACCAAACACGCCCACGATTTTTTCAAAGCCGTCCAGCAGGTACTGCAAGGTTGTTGCAGTCACCTCTTCTTTAGCCGCATAAATGTTAAGTTGTTTGACCAGCTCGTAGACAACCGCGATCCCATTTTGCGCGTTGAAATCATCATCCATGGCTGCTTCAAATTCAGCTTCATGGTCTTGAAACTCTTTTTGGACTGTGGGATCAACAGCACCTTGCTTTGCGTCTTGCAACCGGTAGCCGATATTAGTTGCCGCCGTTTGGATGCGTTCGAGGTTTGTTTTAGCCTCGTCTAAATTAGCTGATGTGTAGCGGATCGGTCGTCTGTATTGGGTAGTTGCCATAAAGAAACGGACGATCTGCGGGTCAACTTCTTTTAACAAATCACGAACAGTTACAAAGTTCCCCAAAGATTTACTCATCTTTTCGTCTTCTTCACCGATCGTTACAAAACCATTATGCATCCAGTAGTTGGCAAATTTCTTGCCAGTTTTAGCTTCACTTTGGGCGATCTCATTTTCATGATGCGGGAACTCTAAATCTTGGCCACCGCCATGAATGTCGATGGTGTCACCCAAGTATTTGGTAGCCATTACCGAACATTCAATATGCCAGCCTGGACGCCCCTTGCCAAATGGAGAATCCCATGCAATCTCACCAGTTTTGGCAGACTTCCACACCGCAAAATCCAGCGGATCTTCTTTTTTGGCTTGATCCTCGACACTTAACCGGGCACTAGCGCCTTGTTCCAAATCATTAACGGACTGACCAGATAACAGACCATACCTCTTGAATTTACGAGCACGGTAATAAACGTCACCGCCGGATTCATAAGCATAGCCTTTGTCGACCAGCACCTTAACAAATTCAATGATACCATCCATATTGTCCATCACGCGCGGATTGAGGTTTGCACGTTTGACGTTTAAAGCATCCGTATCAGCATAGAAAGCTTTGATAAATTTTTCAGTAACTTCGGGGACGGTCAGACCCATTTTCTGACTGGCCTTGATGATCTTATCATCAACATCAGTGAAATTGGAAACATACTTGACTTGATACCCCCGGTACTCTAGATAACGGCGAACCGTGTCAAAAGCAATCGCACTACGCGCATTACCGATGTGAATATAATTGTAGACTGTCGGTCCACAAACATACATCCTAACTTTTCCCGGTTGCATCGGCACAAATTCTTCTTTTTTCTTAGTTAAAGTATTATAAAGCTGGATCATTTAAAAGCCTCCCTACAGACCCCAGTTAGAGTCACTGATTTACCTTTCACTTAATATATACTGCAATCATACAGTATTTACACTTTTTTTACCGGAATTTTTTGTTGATTTAAAAAAATACTGCTTCAGTGGTTGCTTACTTCGCTGAAGTTTACGTCACATTTTCTCTTGTGAGACTTACTTCGCCAAAGTTTGCGT
>NZ_AZFI01000106.1 GCF_001435755.1 Ligilactobacillus acidipiscis DSM 15836
GGACCATCAACACTATTTGACAAAGTCCCACGAAAATTTGCGTAAAAAAACAATGATCCAAAGGATCTGGATCACTGTTGTTTAATTATTGTTTATTTTTCTTGGCTTTTCTTTAAGTTATCTAAACCATCTGACAAGATTTGTTTCAATGTTTTGGCAGAAGAAGCCATTTGTTCATGTTCTTTTTTACTGAGTGGAACTTCAACAATATGAGTAACACCACTTGCATTAACAACGGCTGGTGTACCGATATAGATATCGTCTAAGCCGTATTGACCATCCATGTAGACAGAAACAGGCAAA
Source organism: Ligilactobacillus acidipiscis DSM 15836 (assembly GCF_001435755.1). Classification (GTDB taxonomy): domain Bacteria; phylum Bacillota; class Bacilli; order Lactobacillales; family Lactobacillaceae; genus Ligilactobacillus; species Ligilactobacillus acidipiscis. The sequence goes on from NZ_AZFI01000106.1 coordinate 304, forward strand.
ACTGTATCTTCATCACGTAAGATCGCACGAGAGATACGTGCCAAAGCGGCTGCGACACCGTAGAAGGTAGCACCTTTCTTTTGAATGATCGTATAAGCTTTGTTACGAACATCGTCTTCCATCTTGTCTAATTCGTCTTGCGAAATATTATGTTCGTTGGCCCAATTTAAGAATGGGACACCACCAATAGTTGCAGAAGAATAAGCAGCAAATTCGGAATCACCATGTTCACCCATGATATAAGCATGCATTGAACGAGGATCCTTGATGCCTGTTAAGTCAGACATTGCAACACGAAGGCGTGCAGTATCCAAAGAAGTACCTGAACCTAAAACTCGTTCCTTTGGGAAACCAGAGAATTTCCAAGTAGCATAAGTTAAGATGTCAACAGGGTTGGCAGCAACTAAAAAGATACCTGAGAAACCTGAATCAACAACTGGCTTAACAATACTTGAAAGAATTTTAAGGTTCTTGTTTACCAAGTCAAGACGTGTTTCACCTGGTTTTTGTGGAGCACCAGCGGTAATAACAACCAGGTCAGCATCTGAGCAATCTGAATATTCGGCAGAATAAATCTTTTTAGGATATGTGTAGCCAGTGGCATCAACTAAGTCTAACGCATCACCTTCGGTACGTTCTTTGATGACATCAACGATCCCGATTTCTTCAGCAATGCCTTGAATGGCCATGGCATATGCATAACTAGAACCGACAGCTCCATCTCCTACTAAAATAACTTTTTGATGATTTTGTGTAATTGACACAATAGATCGTCCTTTCTCAATTAAGTGACATTTTTGACACATTCATAGTATAACATGTTTTCTGAAAGTGTGATAAATAATTTCAAAAAAATAGAGTCTTTTTTTCAATAGTATATGAAAGAATATGATATAATAGGCTCTTGAGAATATCATAGCAGCTGGGGATAGGTGGCAGCCTCGGCCGTTTTTTGTCGCACAATATTGGTGTAAACGTTTTTAAAGTATATTCTTTTAAAGTTATGTTGTGCACAAGATAATATATGAAATAAGGGATGTAAAAAAATGAAAATGATCGTTGGATTAGGTAATATTGGTAAGAAGTATGAAAATACACGGCATAATGTAGGCTTTTCAGTTGTTGAAGAATTAGCGAACCGTTATAATGTTGATTTCAATAAAGAAAAATGCGAAGCTTTGATCGCGACAGCTTTTATTAGTAACGAAAAGGTTTTGTTGGTAAAACCAACTACTTTTATGAATGACTCTGGTCGAGCAGTTGGCCCTTTGCTGGACTATTTTAAGATCGAGGTTGAAGATTTGATAATTATTCATGATGATATGGATCTGCAACTCGGACGGATACGTTTACGCCAAAAGGGTTCAGCTGGCGGACATAATGGGATAAAAAGCGTGATCGCTCATGTGCATACCCAAGCGTTTAAACGGGTCAAGGTCGGAATCGACCATCCCCAGCAAATGTCTGTCGTTAATTGGGTTTTATCACGTTTCTCGGTGACTGAGCAAGCTTTAATGAAAGATGCTGTTACGCAAGCTTGTGATGCGGTCGAGTACTGGTTAGCCGGGAATACGTTTATGAATACTATGAATCGCTTTAATTAGGAGGAACTTAGATAATGAAGATCATGGATCTTTTTGGACAGATCCCCGAATATCACAAATGGCAAGAAAAATTAACTAGTGGTCATCATTTATTGACGGGACTTAATGGTTCGGCAAAAACAGTAATGTTGGCTGAACTTTTTCTGGAAAAAAGGAAAACACAAGTGGTCGTTACGGATGATCTATATCATGCACAACAGGTTGCTGATGATCTAGGCAGTTTGTTAGGTGATGACTCTGTCTTTTTGTTCCCGGTGGATGAAATGATGGCCGAAGAGATCTCAACGAGTTCACCAGATTTTAAAAGCCAAAGAGTGTTAGCTTTAAACGCTTTGATCGACCCCCAACCGGCAATCATTGTGACCTCAACTGCTGGATTAACTCGTTTTTTACCTACGCCGGAAGTGTGGAAGCAAAGCCAATTTGAACTTAAAGTCGGCAATGACATTGATTTGGAAGAAATTGCCCGTCTTTTAACAACGATGGGTTATGCACGGCAAAAGATGGTTGAACGGCCTGGAGATTTTGCGATAAGAGGCTCGATCTTAGATATTTATAGTTTGAATGAAGAATATCCATTGCGTTGCGATTTATTTGATACAGAAATAGATTCTTTGCGGCTGTTTGATTCAACTGATCAAAGAAGTATCAAGAATATTGAGCACGCTACAGTTTTGCCCGCGACTGATTTTATTGCTTTTAAGGATACACTTCAAAAAGCTGGCAAAAAAATTGAAAAAAACTATCGTAAGCATTTAAAAGAGCTCAAAGATCCTGAAGATAAAAAACAGTTAGCAGATAACTTTGAGCAGGTTGTAAGCGACCTCCAAAAAGCTAATTTAAGCGATACTTATCATGTTTTCGCTGCTGGTATCTTGACAGAAAAAACCGGTTTGCTAGATTATTTAAGGCCAGAGGGTTTGGTCATATTTGATGACTATTCTCGGCTGTTGGACAAAGAAAATGATTTGGAAAAACAAAATGCTGAATGGCTAACGGATAGGTTAAAACATCAAAGTGTTTTGCCAAACACTCAGCTGGCAGTGGATGTTAGAACTAGAGAACAAAATGACAAGCATCCACAGATATTTCTCTCCCTTTTTCAAAAAGGGATGGGTAATCTTCGTTTTAATCAATTGCTGGATATTAAAGCACGTGCTGTTCAGCAATTTTTTGGACAAATGCCGATGTTGAAGACTGAAACAGATTGGTGGAAGAAACAAGAGCAAACGGTTGTTATTTTTATTCCAGATAACGAAAGGATCGCCAAAATTTCACAGACTTTAGATGATTTTGAGATCCCAAGCATTATTACTAAAGCTGACAGTTTGCAAGAAAACACGGTCCAGGTCGTGTCTGGTTCGTTACGAGCCGGTTTTGAACTGCCCCAAGCCAATTTGGTTGTTCTGACTGAAAATGAATTATTTGCTAAGGCGACTAAAAAGCAGCCTAAGCGCCAAACCATGAAAAACACGGAACGTTTAAAGAGCTATACTGATTTGAAAAAGGGCGACTATGTTGTTCATGTAAATCACGGTATTGGACGTTTTATGGGCATGAAAACTATGGAGGTCGATGGTAAACACCAAGATTACTTGACTATCGACTATCAAAATGATGCACAGTTATTCATTCCAGTCACTCAGCTTGATCGAGTGCAAAAATATGTTTCTTCAGAGGCAAAAACGCCGCATATCAATAAATTAGGCGGTAGTGAATGGACTAAAACTAAGAAGCGTGTAGCTGGCAAGATAGAGGATATTGCGGATGACTTAGTGGATCTTTACGCTAAAAGAGAGGCTGAAAAGGGCTTTGCTTTTTCAAAAGATACTAGCTATCAAAGAGAATTTGAAGATGCGTTTCCTTACACGGAAACTCCTGATCAGCTGCGGAGTGCTGACGAGATCAAACGAGACATGGAAAAAGAGAAACCAATGGACCGACTATTGATCGGTGACGTTGGTTATGGAAAAACTGAAGTTGCAATGCGGGCAGCCTTTAAGGCGATCCAAGATGGAAAGCAGGTTGCTTTTCTTGCGCCAACCACTGTTTTAGCACAGCAACATTATGAGACATTAGTTGAACGTTTTACAGGTTTCCCTGTAGAAATCGGTCTACTATCACGGTTTGTAACAAAAAAACAATCTGATCTGACCATAAAAGATGCAAGAGAAGGGATGTGTGATATCCTCGTGGGGACACATCGCTTGTTATCGAAAGATGTGAAGTTCGCCGATCTTGGCTTACTGATCGTGGATGAGGAACAGCGTTTTGGGGTCAAACACAAAGAAAAACTGAAACAGTTAAAAACAAATGTTGATGTTTTGACTTTGACTGCGACACCGATCCCACGGACACTTAACATGTCAATGCTTGGTGTTAGAGACCTTTCAGTGATCGAAACAGCACCGATGAACCGCTATCCGATTCAAACCTACGTGATGGAACAAAATTATGGTGTAGTAGTTGATGCAATCAGACGAGAAATGTCACGTGGCGGTCAAGTCTTTTATTTGCATAATCGAGTCATGGATATCGAAAAAGTAGCCGATGAACTACAGGCTTTGGTTCCTGATGCTAGAATTGCATATATTCATGGGCAAATGAGCGAAAATCAGATGGAGCGTATCCTCTACAATTTTATTAACGGAGAATATGATGTTTTGGTTACTACGACCATCATTGAAACAGGTGTAGATATTCCTAATGCTAATACTTTGTTTGTTGAGAATGCCGATCGGATGGGCTTAGCCCAATTGTATCAGTTGCGTGGACGAGTCGGGCGCTCCAGTCGGGTTGCTTATTCTTACTTTATGTATCAACAAGACAAGATATTAAACGAAGTTAGTGAAAAAAGACTCGAAGCGATCAAAGATTTTACGGAATTGGGTTCTGGTTTCAAGATCGCTATGCGAGATCTGTCGATCAGAGGCGCGGGAAATATTTTAGGCAAGCAGCAGCATGGCTTTATCGATTCGGTGGGTTATGATCTGTATACGCAAATGTTAAGCGAATCAGTTGCTAGAAAACGTGGTAAGAAAGTCCAAGAAAAAACTGACACTGAGATCAATTTGGATGTGGAAGCGTATCTGCCAGGAACATATATAGAAGATCCTCGGCAGAAGATCGAAATTTACAAACGTGTACGGCAACTGCAATCTAAAGATGAGTATCTTGAAGTTCAAGATGACCTGATCGACCGTTTTGGCGAGTATCCTGTAGAAGTCGCAATATTATTAGATATTGGTTTGTTGAAAATGTATGCTGATCAAGCGATGGTCGACTCCATTAAGCAGAACGGTAAAAAAATTGTCATTGAGTTAAATGCCGCAGCTACGCAAAAATTTGCTGCTAAACAGTTGTTGAAGGCTGTTGCTGAAACAAAATTCAGTGCAACCTTGGAGCCCGGTGAAAAGCAGATGAAGATCGCTTTAGTAATTCAATCTAAGATGAATATGAGTGATGTGGTTGTTCAATTACAGAAACTAACTCAAAGCTTAGCGGAAGAATTGAATGTTCCCGCTCAGAAAGCAGTTGAAAAATAGTGAAAAATGAGCAGATGAAAAAAACGATGAATGGGGCACTGATCTTGACGATCTCAGCACTGATCGCTAAATTTTTGAGTGCTGTTTATCGGATCCCATTTCAAAATATCGTCGGCAATACTGGTTTCTATGTTTATCAGCAAATATATCCGATTTATGGGATCGGCATGACTTTTGCTTTAAATGGCTTCCCAGTGTTTATTTCCAAATTAGTGGCACAAGAAGATGATGAAGAAAAAAGAATGCAGGTCGTTTCAACGGCGTTTTTGATTTTATTGTCGTTGGCTGTGCTGCTCTTTTTCGGTTTACAAGTAGGGGCCAAACAAATTGCCCGGTCAATGGGGGATTCGCAGTTGGCTCCGCTTATTTCCAGCGTTTCATGGATGTTTTTGTTGATGCCGTTCTTGGCAATCGCGCGCGGATATTACCAAGGTACATTCAACATGATCCCGACGGCTGTTTCACAGGTCAGTGAACAATTTGTACGGGTTGCATTGATAATTGGAGTAGCATTACTGTCACTGCAGATGAAATGGTCTGTTTATCAGACAGGTTCTTTTGCGATGTTAGGCTCCGTGGCGGGCGGTGCTATTGGGGCTTTGACTTTTACAAGCTTTTGGAAATATTTTTTTCAAAAGCATGATTTCACTGCTGGTCGCATAAACTATCGAGCTGTTGCCCGTCTTATTTTTAAGGATGGTCTGATAATTTGTTTGTTTTCGTCATTGATGGTGCTGTTACAGTTAGTAGATTCGTTTACAGTTATGAATTCCTTAAGAGATTTTGGTTTGCAAGATTCGCTGGCTAAATATACTAAGGGGATTTATGATCGCGGACAACCGTTAGTTCAATTAGGAATGACGATCGCAATCAGTTTTTCCTCGACGCTTTTGCCGTCCTTAACTACTGCTTTAGCAAGTAAAAAGGTTCAAGAATACCAACGGATCGCGAAAACAATGCTGCATGTGGGCGTTGCTTTATCCGTGGCAGCTGCCGCGGGAATGATGATCTTGATGCCGCAGATCAACACCTTATTATTTGGCGACTCCAAGTTAAGTTTTACGTTAGAGATTTATGTTTTAAGTGTGCCGTTGATCTCTGTGATCAGTATTCACAATTCTATTTTGCAAAGCGAAGATAACTTTTGGGGCACGTTTGTGGCTGTTATAGCGGCACTGTTTATCAAAGTCATCTTAAACAGTTGGTTTGTCAGACATTATGGCATAAGCGGCGCTTCGCTTTGTACGCTTTTAAGCTTAGGTGCTGCTTTGCTGGTATTAGTTTTGATTTTACCCCAGTCAGTTCGACAACAGCCCAGATCCTTGGCACAATTTGCAATGCGGTTAGCAGGCTGCACGTTGCTGATGATCGCAGGTATTTGGCTACTAAGCTTTACGTGCTCAATGTTTTTTGAAACCACGCGTCTTAGTTTGCTGGTCATTGTTCCAGCAGATGTTTTATTAGGAGTATTTTTATTTGTCGCAGGAGCGATAAAAAGTCAGTTGTTTACTAAAGAAGAGTGGGCAACGCTCCCAGGTGGTAGTAAAATAGTAGCAAAGCTTAAAGTACGTTAATGTAGTATTATTGTTTCTAATAAATGAGGTGAGAATATGAGGTTGGATAAGTTTTTAAAAGTTGCCCGCATTATTAAAAGACGTCCGGTTGCTAAGCAGATCTCTGATCAAAAGAGGATCTCGATCAATGGTAAGACAGCTAAGTCGTCAAGTGAGGTAACAGTTGGTGATACTTTGGTGATTAATTTCGGCAATAAAACTTTAACTGTCAAGGTCAGGGATTTAAAAGATACAACAAAAAAGAATGAAGCAGAAGAATTATATGAAATAATTTCAGAAGATTATAAAGAGGATTATCGGATGTAATGTTTGCTTTTTTTAAATTCTGCATATTATAATACTAAAGGTTGAAAGTTAATTTTTAGTGCC
>NZ_AZFI01000107.1 GCF_001435755.1 Ligilactobacillus acidipiscis DSM 15836
TTCATCAGTACCACTTGATAAAGAACCAAAAGGCAAAGCAACCATAAGCCGCCTTACCTTCAAACAGTTATAGAAATCAGGTGGTCTTCACCACCAGTCTCATTTTAGTATGTCAATTAGTTTAGTTAAACCTCTTTTGCAATTCTTAACCTTAATTTAGAAGGACTAACAAACTAAAATTTCCACTCTAAAATGGCTTAATAGAGAACAAAATTATTTACTTTCATCTTCTGATTGTAAAACAGCCATAAACGCCTCTTGTGGGATTTGAACCGTTCCGACATCTTTCATCCGTTTCTTACCGCGTTTTTGCTTTTCTAACAACTTAGCCCTTCTATCAGGATCTCCAGTGTGGATCCGTGATGTAACATCCTTCCGATAAGCCTTGATATTAGTCCGAGCAATTATTTTAGAACCAGTTGCCGCTTGAATTGGGATCTCAAAGTTTTGGCGTGGAATGATCTCTTTAAGCTTTTTAGTGATCACACGCGCACGTTCTTGTGCAAACTGCTTATGCGAAATAAAACTTAACGCATCAACTTTATCACCATTTAACAAAATATCGATTTTTACCAAATCACTCGGTTGTTCCTGGTCAAATTCATAATCCAATGAAGCATAGCCCCGTGTATTTGATTTTAACTTATCAAAGAAATCAAAAATAATTTCCGCTAACGGCATTTTATAAATCACATTGACCCGCGTATCATCCAAATAATCCATCGTCACAAACTGTCCCCGCTTGCGTTGGCACAATTCCATCACTGCCCCAACATAATCATTAGGCACCATTATTTCCGCTTTAACAAATGGTTCATTGATTTGTGCAATATTTGAAACCTCCGGCATATCTGCTGGGTTTGAAACCTTAACGTACGAACCATCAGTCAGCTTAACATTGTAAGTAACTGCTGGAGCCGTTGTGATCAGATCCATATTAAACTCACGCTCTAATCTTTCCTGAACGACATCCATATGCAACAATCCAAGAAAACCACAACGAAAACCAAAACCTAAAGCCTGTGATGTTTCTGGTTCGAACTCCAAGGCTGCGTCATTTAATTGCAGCTTTTCAAGAGCTTCTCGTAAATCATTGTACTTAGCATTATCCGTCGGATATAGTCCAGAATAAACCATCGGATGCATTTCACGATAACCCGCTAAAGGCCTATCAGCAGGAGAATCTGCGCTAGTAACAGTATCACCGACCCGTGTGTTTTTTATATTTTTAATGCTGGCCGTCAAATAACCAACATCACCTGCCATCAAAAAATCACGTTTGAGAGGTTTAGGCGAATTCACCCCTACTTCAGCAACTTCATATTCCATCCCACTATTCATCAATTTGATCCGATCACCCGGCTTAACAATACCTTGTGTGACCCTGACGCTTAAAACAACACCCCGATAATCATCATAAATTGAATCAAAGACCAAAGCCTTAAGTGGTGCTTTAAGATCACCAGCAGGAGCAGGTATCTGTTGCACGATCTGTTCCAACATTTCCGGTATTCCAAGACCGGCTTTACCGGAAGTTAGCACTGCTTCAGATGCATCTAAACCAATCAAATCTTCAATTTCCTGTCGAACGACCTCGGGCTGAGCCGATGGAAGATCGACTTTATTAATGACAGGAATAATCTCTAAATCATCGTCAATAGCTAAATAGACATTTGCTAGAGTTTGGGCTTCCACACCTTGGGCGGCATCAACGACTAGCACTGCCCCTTCGCAAGCAGCCAAAGACCGCGAAACTTCATACGAGAAGTCGACATGTCCTGGCGTGTCGATCAAATGAAAAATATAATCTTCTCCGTCTCTAGCATGATATTTTAATTCAACAGCATTCAATTTAATAGTAATTCCTCGTTCTCGTTCAAGATCCATGGAATCCAAAAGTTGAGCTTTCATTTCACGGTGGGAAACAGTATCCGTCAATTCAAGAATACGATCGGCAATAGTAGATTTCCCATGATCTATATGAGCCACGATCGAAAAATTACGAATATGTTTCTGCCGCTCCTTCATTTCCTCTATATTCATTCAGCAAATTCCTGCTTTCTCTTCTGTTATCTTTCTAACGTTATATTATAGCCTGTCAAAGACTTAACCGTCAATTTAGCAATTTTTCTATATTTTTTAAGACAAAAAACCCTCAATGGAAAATTTATTGGCAGAAGTCAAAGCCCTAAAAAACAAGCATCAGTAAGTTTTTATACTTAATTTTTTAGGTATTTTAAAAAAAGTTAAAAAAATGTTGTATACAACCTTGTAAGCGTTTTTCTTTTACGGTAGAATGAATGGTGTTGATTTTTTAGCTTATCAGAGAGAAAGGATGTATTATTTTGCAAAAACAACAAACCGTTGAAGCCGGCGTTGCTATGATTAAAGTTTTAGAGTCTTGGGGAGTCAAGCATGTTTATGGGTATCCTGGCGGTTCGATCAGTTCGACACTTCATGCTCTAGAAGTTGAACAAGAAAACATCACTTACGTACAAGTCGGTGCTTTAGCAGCTGCTGGTCATGCCAAAGCTACTGGTGAAATCGGTGTAGCTTTCGGTTCAGCCGGCCCTGGTGCTGTAAACTTATTGAATGGTTTATACGATGCAAAAGAAGATAATGTTCCCGTTTTAGCTATCGTTGGTCAAGTTCCGCGCGCAAACATAAACTATGACTACTTTCAGTAGTTTCCAGAAGTTCCTATGTTTACTGATGTTGCAGATTACAATCGTGTTGTTATGACACCAGAAAGTTTGCCATACGTTGTCGATAAGGCTATCCGTGAGGCATACAAAAACAATGGTGTGTCTGTTGTTGTTATTCCTAATGATATTGGTTTTGAGGAAATTGAGGATGTCCCATTCTCTTCTGCACAATCAACAGATCAAAAAGCAGATCCACAACCTGAAGCTACTGACGAAGAAGTCAATCATTTACTTGAAATGATCAAGCAGGCTAAACGCCCAGTTTTCCATGTTGGTTCAGGAATTAAAGATAACCAAGACAAATTACAAAAATTATCAGAAAAACTCCAAATCCCTGTTGTTATTACTGGTCTTGCAAAGGGTAAGGTCGATGATGACTTTGCAGGTAACATGGGTACCTCTAACCGTGCAGCATCTAAAGCTGCTGACGAAGTATTCGGTTCAGCTGACTTGGTTATTGCATTGGGCGCTAACTTTCCTTTTGCTAACTTAGTTTACCGGACACATGATTTCACATTTGTACAAATCGATAATGACAAGTCCAAGTTTGGTCGTCATCATTACCTTAACTACAGTATCTGGTCTGATTCAGGTAAATTCTTGGACAAAGCCCTTAAATTAAGTGAACAGCAACCAGAATCACCATTTTACAAGGCTGCTGTCGAAGATATGAAAGACTGGAGAGCTTATCTGGACAGTTTAATGAACAAAAATGAAGGTGAAGTTGAATACGAACAAGTTTATCGTGAAATCAATCGTATTGCAGAACCAGATGCTCTCTTTGCAGTCGATGTTGGCGATAATATCATTAATAGTTTCCGTTTCTTAAACATGAAACGTGGCCAAAAGATGACTATCTCCGCTCTCTTTGCAACTATGGGATATGGTCTTCCAGGTGCAATTGCAGGACAATTTGCTTATCCAAAACGTCAAGTCTTTAACATTGCTGGTGACGGTGCGTTCTCAATGGTCATGCAAGATCTTTTAACACTAAACAAGTACAACTTGCCAGTCATTAACGTTATTACATCAAACCAATATCTCAGCTTTATTAAATCTGAACAAGATGATTTAACTATGAACGATTTTGGTATTGACTTAAAAGATGCCAAGTTCAAAGATATTGCTGAAGCAATGGGTGTTCATGGTATTGAAGTTAATAAAGCAGAAGACCTGGCAGCTGCCTTCGATGAAGCACTTGCAACTTCAAAAGCCGGCAAACCAGTACTGATCGACACTAATATTACTGGCAAACGTGGTATCCCAGTTGAAGAGCTGCAACTTAAAATTGAAGGAGATCACTTTGTTGAATATATTTCCGACGGTTATCAAAAAGCTCATGGCAAACGTTCTATTGAAGAATTCTTTGCAGAATATGATGCTTCTGAATTAAAACCATTCCCTTGCTACTTGGAAAAATATGGTGTACAACTTTAATATTTCAAAAAAGTCACATCATTCATGATGCGGCTTTTTTATGGTACAGTGTATATATTCAAACCACTACAAATAAGGATGGAAAACATGACAAAATTAGCAGTCTACTGTGGAGCCTCTACAGGGGTTTCGCCAGAATTTGAAAAAGCTACGATTGAATTGGGAAAATGGATGGTTGCCCATAATTTCGAATTAGTGTACGGCGGAGGCAAATATGGATTAATGGGGACACTGGCAAAAACGATCAGTGACAATAAAGGAAAAGTTTACGGCATAATACCTGAAGTCCTATATAAACGTGATATCGCATTTGACCGTTTAACAGATTTAGAAGTTGTTGCTGATATGTCTACTCGTAAAAAGAAAATGCTTCAAATTTCCGATGCCTCCTTGGCTTTACCAGGAGGTCCAGGCACACTGGAGGAAATTTCACAGGCTTTCTCCTGGTCGCGGATCGGAGAAAACCCTAACCCTTGTATTTTGTATAATATCTCTAATTTTTATTCACCCTTAGAAAAAATGTACGATTCCATGGTTAAAAACGGCTTTTTAACAAGTGATGATAGACAAAAATTACTATTTACCAGTTCATTACCTGAAATACTAAGCTTTATGAGTAGTTATACACCACCACAGGTTCGTAAATACAGTCGTAAAGACGCAAAAAAATAAATTTCTTGGGCTAATATAACTGGTTTTGGAGGCAAAGGGTCATGACCAAATCTACCATCGACAATAAAGCTCTTTTGTTTAATTATCTGTATAAGAACGTAGCTAAAGCCTTGCCAGCAACTTGCTCAATTCGTGCAGCCAATTTCTCAAAATCTGATATTAGCGCATATTTTTTATTGAAGTATGCTCATAATCTATGGCTAACGCTTAGAACTGCTGATCATCCGCTATGGCTCAAGAATGCACAACAATTACAAATTGACCTGGGCGACCCAGCAGATTTGGTCCGCTTTTCAGCGTATTTAAAAAAATGCCTTGCACTCAAGAAAAATAACTATTTTCATATAACTTTGGCAGAAATTTCAATACTGAATTTTTTGCTTTCGCTTGAACAAAGAGGCTTGATCTGCGTGCTTCGGCTACCCGCTAAAATATCCTCATCTCATAAATCACTGCCGTTAAATCTCAGCATGTTTATGACACAGGACTTTTATTTAGGACAAAGAAATAATCTCAATCATTTATTATTGCCGATCAAAGATGAAGAATTCCAAAAAATAGTTGCTCGTTTATATGGCAGAAATTTTCTTTTTTCACAATTTTCCGGGCATTCTTTGCTGAAATTGTTGCCTACTAACCAGTGGATCCTCCCTGTATTATCAGACTTAGACCAAAAAAACACCAACTGGCAACAAAACTGCCAACAATTTCTATCAGACAAAACACTCTTAAAACAACTCTAAAAAAGCAGTATCATCATGACTCCAACAAATCATGAATGATACTGCTTATTTGAACTCATTACAAATTACTCAAATTCTTCGTACTCATTAGGGTCTTGCCCATCGATCCGCCCATCTTCACGATCTAAAGTATTGATTGCTTTGATCTCGTCATTTGTCAATTCAAAATCAAAAATATCAAGATTAGAACGCTGATGATCCAAATTTGTTGATTTTGGTAAAGGAACAATGCCACGCTGAATGTGCCATCTGAGCAAAATTTGGCCAGCATTTTTATTATACTTCTCAGCTAATTTTTTAACGATCGGCTCTGTTAGTGCAGAACTGCCCCGTCCCAAAGGACTCCATGCTTCAGTTACAATGCCACGTTTAGCATTTTCTTTTACACGCTGATCATTTACCCAATAAGGGTGGATCTCAATTTGATTGACTGAAGGAGTAACGCCGGTTTCACTAATAATTTTATCAAGGTGTTCGGGTTCAAAATTAGAAACACCGATCGATTTAATTAATCCCAGCTTTTGAGCAGTGACGAGAGCCTGCCAAGCTTCGACGTAAAGTCCTCTTTTAGGCAATGGCCAGTGAATTAAATAAAAATCAAAATAATCTAACCCCATTCGAGCTAACGACTCTCTGATCGCGTTTAAAGCATCATCATAATGATGATATTTTCCAGGTAGTTTAGAAGAGACGAAGATCTGATCACGGGGAACACCAGAATCGCGAATAGCTTGACCAACTATCCCTTCGTTGTCATAATTTGTTGCACTGTCGATCGAACGATATCCATCTTTAATTGCGGAAATAATTTGATGATAGCCAATTCCACCACGTAATTGGTAAGTTCCCAAGCCCACTTTAGGTAACTTGTAACCATCATTTAATACTACTTCAGGTATTGTCATTTAATAAATCCTCCTTTAATATATTCTTTAGCTATAGTATAACGCAAAACCGTATTAAAATAATGTAATATATTTAGTGACATATATCAGGCTAAAAATCTAAAAAATCATGTTGTCTTGTATTATGCAACTAAGTTTCTGCTGATACTCATTGCTTTACTACAATAGCAAATGTTGCATAATACAAACACATACTAAATTAAGGAGAACTTCCGATGAATATAACATTTAGATATGCTAAATTAACTGATCTGCCAAAAATTGTTGCAATATATAATCAAACTATCAAGTTAAAAAATATAACGGCTGATATTCGCCCCGTTTCCGTTTCAGAGAGAAAAGAATGGTTTGCATCTTTCTCAAATGACTCTCATCCTCTTTGGGTCTTAATAAATGAAGAAGGTGAAATTGTTGGCTGGGTCGGATTAGAACCTTTCTATGGCAGAGCCGCCTATGAGAAAACTGCAGAAATCAGTCTTTACTTAGATGAAAATTATCGCGGTCAACACTTAGGCACTAAAACTCTTGAATTTATTTCAGCACATTTAAAAAAATTAGGTATTCAAAACATAGTTGCTTTTATTTTTAAACAAAATACGGCGAGTTTAAACTTATTCAAGAGACATTTCTTTGAAGAATGGGGATTCTTACCACAAGTTGCTCAAATCGACGAAAATTACCTCGATTTGGTCATTATGGGAAGACATTTTGCAAATGACCAGTAAACGACAGTAAAAAAGGTGGTTGTTACTAACGAAACAGTAACAACCACCCTTTTTTTATTTAAATTCTAGGTTCTATAATATTTGGTACTGATAGAAA
>NZ_AZFI01000108.1 GCF_001435755.1 Ligilactobacillus acidipiscis DSM 15836
ATGCATTTACACAAGATATTTTACGCTCTCCTTTTTCTACGTAAAGTCAATAGTTAAGCCTAATCTTATAGGGTTTAGCTGTAATTGTTTAGTATTAAAAAAACACCAGCAGTTTGCTAGTGTTGAAAAGAATAAATAATTAGTAATCGAACATAGTAAACGCATTGTCTAAGACTTCGTCCCAATTACGATGCATGTCATGGACAAAAACGGCTTGTTCTTCAGGATGCTTGGCAAAATGAAAATTTTGGGGTTCACCGTGTGAGCGCAACCATTTTTTCGTAAATGACCATTCATACCGATAACCGATCGGCCGGCAATGCCAGTTAATGTTATTAATATTTTTAACGCCATCACGTGCGTGAATATGACCAAAAACTACATCTGTGGCTGTCTCACTGTAATTTGAAATTACATCACCGATTTTTTTGCTGCCAAGTACACCACCAAGAGCACGCCAAGTTACTGCTTTTCTGTCAAAGGGCGCGGGATACATGATAAATTCCTGACGTGGCACAAAATGAGTTGCGATGATCACTCTTTTATTTTGTTTTTGAAAATCGTCTAACAAAGAAGTAAGATGCATTGCTTGTTTCTGACTGATCACAGGGTCACTTTCTGAACGTTTAATGAATTTATCGATCCAATATTTATTTTTATAATCGGCTACGATTTTGTCAGGTGGCTGTTCGTCAGTTTCTCCTCTGGCAAAGCCGTAATCATACCAACCATTGAAGGGTAATAACACGGTGTCGGAGTTTAAGTTCAAGGGAGTGAAATTTAAAAAACCAGGTGTTTTGTTATTTTCAATATTGTTAGTATCTAACATGTCATGATTTCCAAAATTAAATGTTGTGGGCAAGATCGAGTTGAGTGTTTGGATGATCTCATTGCCTTCACGGCTAAAATGATTTGTAATGTCTCCCGCAATATGCAATTTTGTTGCCCCAGCATCTTTGATATAAGTTCCGATCGCAAGCAGATCATGTAAAGTAAATTTATTAATATCAACATGTAGATCTGAAATGATTGCTAATTTCCCCATTTGTGTTCCACTTTCCCCTTATTATTGAAGATAATAATTAGACTAAACATTTCTAACTTAGCCTATTGAAGCGTGATAGTCAATTTGTTGGCTTAAAGAGACCATGTGGAAGTTTGAATGCAAAAAACACGCGAGTGTCCTATAATCGACTGCGTGTTTTTTTGCATGTACTTATTGAAGATAATGTTTGTTTACTAATTCAAACCCAAACACTGCTAGCCAGATACAGATGGCTGCTAGTATGAATAAGGTAGTATATGAGATATAGTGGATGATTACAGCTCCAACGATTGGTCCAAGAGCTCGACCAAACGATGTGGCACTAGCAAGCGATCCTTGAAAACGGCCCTTTTGTCCCTCTGGACTAATGTCATTAACAAAGGTTGAGGCGGCAGGGTTAACTAAAATTTCACCCAAGGTTAAAATTGCCATTGCTGTCAGGAAAAGAAAATAGTGATTTCCAGCTACGATCAGGATCAAAAATGAAGACCCGATCAATGCTAACCCACCGTACAAGCGTAGATGCAAATGACTCATTAACCATTCATCGAAATAGGTCATGATTGGCTGAATCAAAACGATCATGACCCCGTTTAAGGTCCAAACTGAACTATAATGTTTGATGCTTAAATTGTTTTCAACCATGAAAGTAGCGATGTTGCTTTGCCATTGTTCATAGAAGATCCATAAGACAACGATGTTAAATAATAGTGCTAATAAAGGCCAAAGTTTGTTAGGAGTCAGCTTATCTGGTTTCGGCAGTGATTCACTGCGATTTGTATTGTGTTGGCTCTCATGATTTCGATAGAATAAAATGATAATTATCGCAAAAATGATAAATAAAACTGTGGAAACCGCAAAGACTTTGCTAATACCAAAAGGTAGAATGTAACCTACCATTAAAGTTCAGATAACCATCCCCAGGTTGCTCATAAAATATAGAATGTTAAAGATGTAACTAGTTCGTTTGTTCTTAACGACGGTTGCAAATGAGTTAATGCAGGTCAAGTTCAAACCATTACCAAAGCCTAACATGACGAGACCTAGCGGAAAAGCAGGCCAACCATTGTTAAACATCAGAAAAGTACTGGCACAAGTGACGATGATGCTCCCGAGAAGGATCGTATAAAAGTGTGACCAGCGATCATAAAGGAAACCGCCTATTGTGTTCCCCAAAACAACGCATAGCGAATTACATAGTAGAACAAAGCCTGCTGTGATCAGAGTTTTTCCCAAGGTATCATGTAAATAAATTATTGTTAGTGGCCAGATAAAACTTGTGCCGGTATTTGCCAAGAATGATCCGGCAAACAACCATTTAGCTGGCATTCCAGTCTGTTGTTTCAAAATATTGTCCCCCTTAAAAATTACCAAGGTAAAATGAGTGGATCAGAAGGCTGATATTATAGGAACTGAATAAAGTCTTCTGGTTCATATAACCAAATTAAAAACTCAACATTACAATGGCATTTAGACATCGTTACATTGGGCTTTGATTTGTGTATTCGATAGTTGCTAATAATTATTAAACGTGCTGCAAAACGCATCATTGGATACTGGACTGTCATAAAAACACCGTTAACTATCTTAACATAAGGGAAAGATGTTTGTCTGTAGTTTGTCGATAACAACTGAAAATACAGTAAACCTTATTTTTTGAAGAAAAAACCAAAAATTTAGAGAAAGCGCTTGCATTTTTAGAAAAATAGTGTAATATAAGAATTGGAAAGGGGTTAGGTCCCACGGAGGTATGACCAAGGTTCAACGTCATACCATGAGTTTTAAAGATATAAGCTATTTCCGACACGGTCAGAGGGAATAGTGTGAAGGTGAATGATGGGATTAAGTACTCCTTTCAAATAACCAAGCCAGCAGGTCATGATAACGGATCACCGATAATGTAAAATAAAATTGTGAAATTTATTGCGGTGATGAAAGGTTAGCATGGGTTGCTGGTTTTTTGTGTCTATTTACATGTATAAATAAAAGTACTCATGGCAGTCAAGGTTGAGTACTTTTTTATTGGAATTTGCTTAATTTGTTCCAATAAGTTAAAATGAAATCGTATTCAAAATACCATAAGGAGTGCCATCATGAAAATCAAATTGATTGCCATAGATATTGACGATACTTTGTTGAGTTCGGAAGGGAAAATTTTGCCAAGCACGAAAACAGTACTGCAAAAAGCGTTGAAACATGGTGTAAAAGTTGTTCTATGTTCCGGTCGTCCTTTGCCAGGGATGCGCCCGTTTTTGGATGAACTGGGTATTGCTGGGGATGAACAGTATGCAATCAATTATAATGGCAGCGTTATTGAAACTGTATCAGGCAAAGTGGTAGCTGAAACAGGCTTGAGCAATGCTGTTTATCGACAAATAGATACATATTCAAGTTTAAATGGGTTGCCATATAATGTGTTAGATCGTAATGGAGAGATTTATACTAGTAATCATGATGTAAATAGGATCACAGTCGTTCAAGCCTGGGAAAACAGTGCTGGCCTTCTGATCAGAAAGCCAAGTGAGATGCCAGCAGATTTCGGGATCGTTAAGGGGGTTTTTGTTGGAGAAACTGAAAAACTAGATCAGGCGCAGAGTGGGGTTCAGCAAGAATTTGGCAGCGAAAATTATGTTGTTCGAGCAGCAGATAATTTTTTGGAAATCATGAATGCGACCGCTGATAAAGGTAAGGCCCTCACCAAACTGACTGAAACTTTGGGACTGGATAAGAGTGAAGTGATGGCTATTGGTGATGAGCGTAATGATATTCCGATGTTTGATTTTGCCGGTCAAGCAGTTGCCATGGGGAACTCTTCATCTGCTGCGAAAGAACATGCTTCATATTTAACAGCATCTAACGATAATGATGGGATCGCACAAGCTTTAAATGAATTAGTATTTTAGAATGTCTAATAAAATAAGTAAATGGCTCTTATTGGTATTTGTTGTTTTTTTTCTGTAAAATTAACCTAATGTTTTGCAGCAAGTAAATTATTTTTGATGAATATGGTGGAGGAGTTTGCTATGACGTATGTTTTAGGTTTAACTGGCGGGATTGCTAGTGGCAAAAGTACCGTAAGTGATTATTTATATGAACAAGGTGCCGTGATCATCGATGCAGATGTTGTTTCTCGTGAAGTGGTTCGACCAGGAGCCAAAGGGTTATCTGGCTTGACCGCAGAATTCGGACAGCAAATTTTAGATGAAGACGGGACTTTAAACCGTGCAGCCTTGGGTGACATCATATTTAATAGCAAGGAAAAAAGAGACATAGTTAATGGCATCTTACATCCTTTGATCAAGGAAGAAATGCTTGCACAGGTTGAAAGTGCTGCACAAAAAGGGACCGATGTGGTAGTGTTAGCAATTCCGTTGCTTTTTGAAAGCCACTGTGAACGGTATTGTGACGCCGTCTTAGTGGTCGATATTGATCCCAATACACAAATTCAACGGTTAATAGAACGAAATGGGTACACAAAAGAGCAGGCACAAGCTAGGATCTCTAGCCAAATGGATCCTACTGAAAGGCGTAAACGTGCAGATTTCGTTGTTGATAACAATGGCAGCAAAGAGGAAACGTATCGCCAAATCGATATATTATTAGAAAATGTTTTAGAATAATGTAAAAAAGTTCAGGAATCTTGAGTCAAACTAGTTTCCTGAACTTTTTGATTTTTGCCAAAAATGTTTCACGTGAAACATTTGGAAGTTCTAGAGCAAAGTGTTTTCACTAAAGGGTTGGACTTTCAAGGCTTTAGCCATTGTGAAGGCTAAGATAAGTTTGATAGTATCTCCGGGTAAAAACGCTAAGTTTGAGAATAGTGCAGTCATAAAAGGAACCTGACTTTGAATAGTTAGCCAAATAGTACCAATTAAATCGGAGCAGATAACGCCTGCTAGCCAGACAACTAGTAACTTCAGAGTGATCGACTTCTTGTTTTTAAGAAATGATAGTCCAAAGTATATTAAAAAGGGTGTTAAGAGCCAACTAAACATGTAACCAGCTGTTGGTCCAAGTAAAATGGGCAGACCACCGCGACCGCCAGATAGGACAGGCAATCCGAGTGCAGCTAGCAGTAATAAAAGAAATATAGACATTGTTGCATGTTTAGGTTTAAGTATTAATGAAGCGAGCATTACGCCCATATTTTGTAAGACTATCGGTACAGGGATGATTCCCAGAGGGATTCCAGGTATCAGACCAAGGACAACTAGTATAGCAGTCATGAACGCAATAGTTGTTAAATCTTTTGTTTTCAAATTCCTTCTCCTTAATGTTAACCCAAAACATTGTACAGGTTAACAATAGTAAAATAGCATAGTTTGAGCAAATTAACAACCCAAAATATGCACAAGGCGTTTAAAAATACATTTATTTAATTTTTTTATAGACTAGATATGTCTTAAAGTTTTATGAGGGGGGATTTTGATGTCTGATAATAAACTTAGTACTGGGTCTGGACAACCGTGGGGTGATAATAATCATTCTCAAACAGCCGGTGTTCGCGGTCCGGTCTTATTGCAAGATTATCAACTACAAGAAAAATTAGCTCATTTTAATAGAGAGCGTATCCCGGAACGTGTTGTTCATGCGAAGGGTGCAGGAGCTTATGGTACATTTAAGTCAACAAAAGACATGAGTAAATATACTAAGGCTGATTTGTTCAATGGAGTGGGGAAGAAAACTCCGATTTTCCTTCGTTTTTCGCAAGTAGCTGGTGAAGCTGGCTATCCGGATACATTACGCGACGTCCGTGGATTTGCCCTCCGCTTTTATACGCAAGAAGGAAATTATGATATTGTTGGGAATAATACACCCGTATTCTTCATTCAAGATCCGTTGAAGTTTCCAGACTTTATCCATTCACAAAAACGTGATCCAAGAACACATTTACGTGACAATAATATGCAGTGGGACTTTTGGGCTCATTCACCTGAATCCTGTCATCAAGTTACATATTTGATGGGGGATAGAGGAAATCCTGCTAGTTATCGAACAATGAACGGCTATGGAAGTCATACTTATAAGTGGGTCACTGAAGATGGTACGGCTTATTGGATCAAATATCACTTTATTAGTAAACAAGGTGTTCAAAATATGACAGATGAAGTAGCTACTAAAGCTGCTGGTGAAGACACCGACTATTTACTGCATGATTTGTTTGATGCAATTGAAAGAAGGGACTATCCATCCTGGAAAGTTTGTGTACAGATTTTGCCTTATGAAGAAGGATTGCATTACAAACATGATATCTTTGATGTAACTAAAGTTGTTTCTCATAAAGACTATCCTTTGATCGAGGTGGGAGAATTCACTTTAAATAAAAATCCGACTAACTATTTTGAAGACGTAGAAGAAGCTGCTTTTGCTCCAGCTAATTTAGTACCTGGTATTGAACCTTCACTAGATAAGTTATTGCAAGGCCGCTTGTTCGCTTATAAAGATGCTGCGCGTTATCGCTTAGGAGCAAATTATGAGCAGCTTAAAGTCAATCGTCCGTTAAATGAAGTCAAAAATTATGAACGAGACGGGTTTATGTCGCAGGGGCACGGCCCAGAGGTCAACTATGAACCAAATAGTAAGAATGGACCGGTTGAAGATCATTCAGCAAGAATTCATGGAGACCAATTAGAAGGGCAAACAGGAAATTATGAAGCATATGAAACTGATAATTTCTCGGCGGCCGGTGACTTATACAATGTCATGGGTGAGGATGAAAAACAAAGGTTAGTTAAGACCATTAAAGAAAATCTTGGAGTGGTCGATGATGAAAATATTAAACAAAACAATTTTATCAAGCTGATCCTGATTATGGGATCAGGGTGGCAAAAGCACTGGGCTTGAATTTAGAAGATATTAAATAATAAAAAATAAAGTTGAAAAGCTTTCATCACATTCGTCTATTAAGCGGAGGCGAGTGGTGAAAGTTTTTTATTGTGAAAAATTACTACAAGTTGTGTAATAATGGCTTGGCTATCGCTCCTCTTGTGAATTGAATTGTAAACGATTATTTAAAGCAGGCTTAATGCTGGTGATTTCTCTTATTTTTATAGGAGGATGTGCGAGTGGTTCAGAGCCAAACAACAGTTCTAAAAGTAGTGAAAATAATAACAATAGTAAATATCCACTGAAAATAAAGCCCCAATTGTCAAATCAAGTGCGACAAGTGT
>NZ_AZFI01000109.1 GCF_001435755.1 Ligilactobacillus acidipiscis DSM 15836
CAGTACCACTTGATAAAGAACCAAAAATTATTCGACCCTTTAACATAAATTATCATAAAAAGTATACTGTTTTAATCTAAAAAGTCTTTTAATTGCTTAGATCTAGAAGGATGGCGTAATTTACGCAATGCTTTGGCCTCAATTTGACGAATTCGCTCGCGGGTCACACCAAAAACACGTCCTACTTCTTCCAAGGTCCTGGTCCGGCCATCATCTAAACCGAAACGTAACCGTAAAACATTTTCTTCACGATCCGTCAAAGTATCAAGAACACTTTCTAACTGTTTTTTTAACAATTCATAAGCAGCATGATCAGCTGGACTAGTAGCTTCTGCATCTTCAATAAAATCACCTAAATGAGAATCATCTTCTTCACCGATTGGTGTTTCAAGGGAAACTGGTTCTTGCGCGATTTTCAATATCTCACGAACCTTTTCCGTTGGCATATCCATCTCAGCACCAATTTCTTCAGGGATAGGTTCACGCCCAAGGTCTTGCAAAAGCTGACGTTGGATCCGGATCAATTTATTAATAGTTTCAACCATGTGCACTGGAATTCTGATCGTCCGAGCCTGATCAGCAATAGCACGAGTAATTGCCTGACGGATCCACCAAGTTGCATATGTGGAAAACTTGAATCCCTTACGATAATCGAATTTTTCAACGGCTTTCATCAAGCCCATGTTTCCTTCTTGAATCAAATCAAGAAATGACATGCCGCGTCCAACATAGCGTTTAGCGATAGAAACAACCAAACGTAAATTAGCCTCTGCTAAACGTTGTTTAGAATATTCGTCTCCTTGTTCGATCCTTAAAGCCAAGGCAATTTCTTCATCAGCAGTCAAAAGATCAACTCTACCGATTTCTTTCAAATACATTCTGACAGGGTCGTTGATTTTGACACCAGAGGGAGCAGAAACATCTCTTTTGGCATTTTCAGCTTGTTTAGTAGCTGCATGCAAAGCATGTTCGCTTGGTTCACCTTTTTCGTCCACAACGGAAATCCCAGCATCTTCCACTGATTCGATCAACTTATCCATTGCATCTGCATTTAATTGGTAGGGTTCTACTAATTTTTTAGATAACACGGAATATTTGATCTGTTTTTTAGGCTTAAATTCATGAATCAAACTGCGTAATTCTTTTTTATATTGTTTTTCTACATCATTTGTTTTCTTTTTCTCTTCTGCCAAGGCGAGGTCCTCCTTATATTGCTGAAATTCCAGCTTGTTTACGTTGTAATAATTCAATCAATTTAACAGTTAGTGCAACGACAGTGTCCTGATCATTCATCCTTTTAGCACGGGCCAGTTGAATTTTGACAGACTCGATTTGATCTTCAAGAGGTGAGGCTTGCAAAATTAACTTTAAGCAATCGCTTACTTCTTGCTCACTCGTTTGTTTAGCAAAATTATTCATTTCAAGTGAAACTATGATCTCTTGTAAGGCACTTTCTTGCACAAAATCTAAAAAAGCAGCACTATCATAAGCTTGGTGTTGATTAAAGAAACCTTGCGCCAACAGATACAGCGTCTGATAGTTTTCATGAACAAAACTAAACTCTGGAATATTAGCCACTTTCAGCCATGTGCTATGATCATGCAAGATGCGGTATAATAGCAATCTTTCAGCCTGTTCTATTATAGAATAATGGACAGGAGCCTGTAATTTTGGATCTATAGCAATGCTTCGCTTCTGCAAAACATTTTTTTGTTGCTGAAAATTACTTTTTTTGCGTTGTGAAGATCTGATTTCTTTAAGTTGAGCTTCCAGAGCATTCTTATCTAGTTGAAACCTTTGTGCTAATCGATTTAGATACAAGTCAACTTCAATAACATCCGTACTCTGGGCTATTTTTTTCAAAACGTCATCAAGATAAGCCAGCTGATCGTGTTCATTGTCTAAGTTACGTCCCTGCTCATAATAACGCAGGTAAAAAGCCAATTTACTTTCTGGGCTGCTATGAATTTTCGTATAAAACTTTTCTTCACCATATTTTCTGATATATTCATCAGGATCAAGTTTCTCAGGTAATGAAATGACATTTAACTCAAAACGGTCAAGTGATCCAAGCAGCTCTAAAGCCCTTTTCGTAGCATTTTGTCCTGGTTCATCTCCATCATAACAAATGCTGATTTTCTTAGAAACACGTGCTAAAGTATATACTTGCTGCTCTGTTAAACTTGTTCCCATTGAAGCTACACCATTTTTGACTCCAGCACGATAAGCAGCCAAAACATCCATAAACCCCTCAAAAAGGATAATGTTTTTTTCTGTGCGAACTGAATTTTTTGCTTTGTCAAAATTAAACAAAACATCTCGTTTATTAAACAAATCAGTCTCAGGTGAATTCAAATATTTAGGCTGTGTTTCACTTTTTTGTAATAAGCGACCAGAAAAAGCCACAACTTGCCCGGCTGCATTTCTGATTGGAAACATAACCCTTTCTCTGAAACGATCACTTAAATTTCCATCTCGTAGTTCAACAAACAAGCCTGACTTTCGCAATTTTTGATAATCCGGCTGATGTTCATCAAAGAAAGGCAAGAGCAATTTATTAGCTGGCGCATAACCCAACTGAAATTCTTCAATCAAATCATCCGTTAGTCCGCGACCATGCAAATAATTTAAAGCCTCTTCACCTAATTGTGTGTTGACTAAAATATGATGATATAGTTCTGCTGCTTCGCGATGATAGTCTTTAAGAACGCTAACATCGGAATTAGCTTCATCATCAGCACCATTAGTATTACCAGTCTTAACATCATCGATATATTCCTGATCAATGGTTACGTTGCCTAGATCTGCCACACGTATTACTGCTTCAGGAAAACTTAAATTTTCGATCTCCATAATAAACTTAAAGACGTTGCCGCCTCGATGACAAGAAAAGCAGTTGAAGATCTGTTTTTGTTCATTGACAGAGAACGACGCTGTTTTTTCCGTATGAAAAGGACACAAACCGAACCAATTTTTTCCTGAACGATGCATTTGAACATATTGTTCAACAATATCTAGAATATTGACCTGAGAACGGACATCATCGATCACCTCTTCGGGGATCCTTCTGCTCACACGACCACCTCAAAATAACTTTGACAACAATGGTTATAAAAGCCGCACCAAAGATGTGCGACTTCACCATGTCTATTTTTACATAATCAATAGTCATGATATAATGAAACTCAAGGTTATGCAAGAAAAAAGCTTATTAATACAAAATTTTCCAGATGTTGTTTCGCTAAAAAATCCAAGTTCCATTAAAGCCCAGAAACACCAATTCAAAAAGGGTCTTTTAGTATTTTAATGAAAAATGAAGCTGGGACATAAATACTGTGTAATTCTAAAGGGACCATCGATCTATCCTATTAAATGGGTTAAATCGACGGTCCTTAATCGTGTTCCAAAAGATTACAGCCTTTCTGTAACAACGATCGCATTACAAATCGGCTTTAAAACATCTTTTGTCTCACTCTCGTTTTTTATTGTCTGTAGTTAAAGTAAAATTTATTCAAAATAAGGTCCATTACTTAACATTTAAATTATCAAGCGAGCCAAAAGAATATGTCAATTTAGCAATATTAGCTAACTGAGTCAACCGATTATTTTTGACCGCCTGATCATCTACCATAACCATAGTTTCATCAAAATATTCGCTGATCGGTTCACGTAAACTTGCTAAAGCTGCGTATTGTTCTTCCAAATCTTCATTTGCATATGATTTTGCAACAGCATTAAAGGCTGTAAACAAATTTTTCTCAGAATCATTTTCAAACAAACTTTCCTTAACTGCCGGTTGGATATCACTTTGACCTTTACGAGCCAAGCGGACAGTGCGCGTTAATGCTTCAATATTTTCTTTAAAGTCTGAATCAGTCTGATGTTTTGTTAAAACGTCTGCTGCTGAAAAGATCTGCTGGAAAGTGTTTTGCGACGACTCAACTACTGTATTTACGATATCATAAGCATAATTCTGATCAGACAATAGCTGATGAACCCGATCCATGATAAATTGCTGCCACTCATTTTTATTTTGTGAAGGTTGCGTATTAGTATATAAGTCTTGTTCCTTTTGATATGAATTATCGATTGCTGCTGCTAAATCAATTACCGATAAATTCCATTCTTTAGCTAAAACGATCCGTACGATCCCCAAAGCTTGTCTTCTCAAAGCATATGGATCATTAGAGCCGCTAGGTAACATCCCAGCTGCAAAGAATGATTGAATACTGTCCAATTTATCTGCCACTGACAAAATAGCACCAACATTTGTCTGCGGTAATTCACTTTCAGAACCAAGAGGCATATAGGATTCTTTGATAGCTACAGCAGTACTCTCATTTTCGCCAAACAACCGAGCATAAATCTCACCCATTACTCCTTGGAGCTCAGCAAACTCACCGACCATTTCAGTTACAATATCAAACTTATAAATTTGGGCAGCACGTTTTAAGTTTTGTAACTCAGTGGCAGTTAGCTCGACCTTTTGTCCCAAAAATTCTGCGATTGAAGTAACTCGTTGCATTTTAGCATAAATAGTCCCAATTTTATCGTGGAACATGACATTATTTAGACGTTCAACACTGGCAGAAATTGGTCTTTTTTGATCTTCTTCGTAAAAGAAGCGAGCATCTTCTAAGCGAGCCGTCAAAACTTTTTCATTCCCTGCAACGACATTTTCGATAAATTTATCATTTCCATTTCTAACCGAAACAAAATGCGACAGCATCTGGTCATTATGATCGAGAACATAGAAGAAACGTTGATGATCTTTCATCGAAGTAATCAGTACTTCATCTGGTAACGAGAGATATTTCTTGTCAAATGAACCTGCAAAGACTGTTGGATACTCAACTAAGTTATTAACTTCTTCTAGCAGGTCTTCGTCTATCACTATCTGCCAGTCATTTTTGCGTGCAAGTTCTGCGATTTGAGTTCGGATCATGTCTTTTCGCTTTTTAGCATCTGCAATCACCATTTGATCAACTAATTTAGCTGGATAGTCATCTGCCTTAGCAAGTGAAACATCCTGCCCTAAGAAACGGTGACCTGCAGAAATTCGATCTGCCTTGATCTGCAAAATTTGAACTGGGATCACTTGCTCATCTAACAAACATACCAACCAGCGAATAGGACGTACAAATTCAAAATCATTTGTACTCCAGCGCATCATAGTTGGGAAACGCATTGCGGTGATTACTTGATCGATAGCCGTCAGGACCTCTGTAACTGGTTTACCCAAAACAGACTTTTCAACATAAGCATATTCGGTGCCTTTAAATTCCTTAAAATAAATTTGATCAGGATCGACACCTTGGCCCCTGCTAAACCCTTGTGCAGCCTTAGACCAATTACCTTGATCATCAATTGCTATTTTTTTTACGGGACCTTTTGCTTCTTCTTTAATGTCAGGTTGTTTATCTGCCAGGCCAAGAACTTTAACTGCTAAACGGCGCGGTGTCGAATATGTTTGAATTTCATCAAAGGAGATCCTAGAATCGTTTAAAAAATCTTTCATGCGTGTTGCTAATTGAGCAACGCTTGGAGTTACAACATGTGCAGGAATTTCTTCTAAGCCGATCTCTAATAAGAATGTGTGTTTCATCTTACTTGTCCTCCTCTAATAATTTCGTTCGTAATTTTTCATCCTTGATCAAAGGATAACCAAGTTTCTTTCGTTCGGCGACAAAAACTTTGGCTACAGACTTGGCCATATTACGGATCCGTGCTAAATACCCTGCACGTTCAGTCACTGAGACTGCGCCCCTGGCATCTAACAGATTAAATGTATGACTACACTTCAAAATATAATCATAGGCGGGGTGGACTAAGCCATTAGCGATTTGCTTTTTAGCTTCAGTCTCGTACTGGTCAAAGGCTTTTAACAACATATCCTGATTACTTTCTTCAAAAGAATATTTTGATTGTTCATATTCAGGTTGAGAGAAAATATCACCATACTTAACGCCATCTGCCCATTCGAGATCGAAGACTGACTGAACATCTTGAATATACGAGGATAAACGTTCCAAACCATAAGTAACTTCAGCAGCCACTGGCCAAACCTCTAGTCCGCCGACCTGTTGGAAGTAAGTAAATTGAGTGATCTCCATTCCGTCTAACCATACTTCCCAACCAACACCAGCACAACCCATAGAAGGATTTTCCCAGTTATCTTCCACGAAACGAATGTCATGTTCTTTTGAATCAATTCCTAAAGCGGCCAAGCTATCTAAATATAGATCTTGAATATTAGCAGGAGATGGTTTCATTACAACCTGAAATTGATGATGCTGATACAAACGATTAGGGTTTTTGCCATAACGACCGTCGGCAGGACGCCGCGATGGTTCAACATATGCAACATTCCATGGTTCAGGACCGATCGCACGTAAAAAGGTATAAGGACTCATTGTGCCCGCTCCTTTTTCCGTATCGTAAGACTGCATTAACATACAGCCTTGTTTTGACCAAAACTGTTGTAAGGTCAAGATGATTTCTTGAATACTCAACTTTTTAGACATGAAGTTTTCCTCCTTGAGAATATACAGAACGATAATAATAGGCAAAATATTTGCCGACTTACCATAATCTGTTTGAACAATAAAAACGTTAGCCGAAAAATTCAATCTCAAAATTCCACTATTAAAAGTCAAAAAAAGTCCCTATGCGACAATTCCATGCCACATAGGGACGGTCAGACGATCGCGGTTCCACCCTACTTTCGGTTTATACAACCGACTGCTTTTAAAATTCTGACTAAAGATTGCCACTCGAACAGTTGATGATCTGCTTCCACTCTCCAGACTCGCTAAAACCAACTTGATTCGATCAAATCTCATTTTCGCCAACGTTATTCGAATATTCTAACAATAAGTCAGAAGTAAATATTTGTCAATAACAAATTAATACCGTAATAGCCATTCAAAAATATGATCCATCTGAAGCACCTGAACATTGCTCGCAGACAAAGTTTGCGTTTTTTGTAATTATATTGACAATAAGAGAACAACTTCAGGCACATTAGCATATAAAATACTTGAGTAAATACAATAAGTTCCGGATTTTATATACTTTGAAGAAAATAGACTTACCCCATAATGAAGCAGTCACCTGAATTATTCATACTTTTCCCTTAAGG
>NZ_AZFI01000011.1 GCF_001435755.1 Ligilactobacillus acidipiscis DSM 15836
AACTTCTTGACACTCCCAAACGTTAGCTTCCAATTCTATACTTGATAAGTTTTCTATGCTAAAATAGTACTAAATATCGTGTAAACGATCCATGTTCGGAATTTTATTTTTTGCGTTATTCTAAACGCAAGCAGTCGATTATGTAATAAAGGAGAATACTAAAATGATTTTTAAAGTATATTATCAACCAACTAAAGGGATCAGTCCGCGTCGTGAAAACACTGAATGCCTGTATCTAGAAGCAGATTCAGAAGTTGAAGCACGTGCATTGGTCGAAGAACAAACAAATCACAACATTGAGTTTATCGAACAACTTGATGGGGCCGCACTTGAATATGAGCAACAAAGTGTAAACTACCAATTAACGGAGTTTAGTAAATGAAAAAGCTGAATGTCAGAAATAACGAAACGGCTGTTTTTGCAGTTGGTGGTTTGGATGAAATTGGTAAGAATACTTACGGTATCCAATTTCAAGATGAAATCATCGTCGTTGATGCTGGAATCAAATTTCCTGAAGATGACCTTTTAGGAATTGACTATGTCATCCCAAATTACCAATATTTAGTAGCTAATAAGCAAAAAATAAAAGCTCTTGTGATCACACACGGCCATGAAGACCATATCGGAGGGATCCCTTACTTTTTAAAGCAAGTTAACGTCCCAGTATACGCAGGCCCTCTAGCTTTAGCATTGATCAAAAGCAAATTAGAAGAACATGGTTTGTTAAGAACGACAGAGCTGCACGAGATTAATGAAGATACAGTTTTAAAATTTAGGAAAACGAGTGTTTCTTTTTTCCGTACGACTCACTCGATCCCAGACACATTGGGTGTGGCAATAAAAACTCCTTCTGGAACTATTGTTTGCACAGGTGACTATAAATTTGATTTGACACCGATCACCAATCAACCGCCTAATCTGCAAAAAATGGCCAGATTAGGTGAGGAAGGCGTTTTATGTTTGTTATCAGATAGTACAAACGCTGAAATTCCTAACTTTACAAAATCTGAACGTTGGGTCGGTAAATCTATCCGACAAATTTTTGAAAAAGTAGATGGTCGAGTCATTTTTGCAACGTTCGCCTCCAATATTTCACGTGTCCAGCAGGCTGCTACCGCAGCAATTAACCGTGGCCGTAAAATTGCAGTTTTTGGTCGTAGTATGGAAGCTGCAATCGCAAACGGACGAGAATTAGGTTATTTAGATATTCCTGATGATGCTATAGTAGACGCTAGAGAAATCAACCGTTTACCTGCAAATAAAGTAATGATCCTATGTACGGGTTCTCAAGGTGAACCAATGGCCGCTTTAAGCCGAATTGCCAATGGGACTCATCGTCAAGTGTCTATTCAACCTAATGACACAGTGGTCTTCTCCAGTTCCCCTATCCCTGGTAATACTTTGAGTGTTAACCGAGTAATAAATGAATTAGAAGAAGCTGGAGCAACAGTAATTCACGGAAAAGTCAATAACATTCACGCATCTGGACATGGTGGTCAAGAAGAACAAAAGTTGATGTTGCGCTTGATGAAGCCTAAATTCTTTATGCCTGTGCACGGCGAGTATAGGATGCTTAAAATTCATACTGAGTTGGCACAAAAATGTGATGTTCCTAAGGAAAACACCTTCATCCTAGAAAACGGAGATGTGCTTGCACTAACAAAAGATTCGGCTCGCATTGCAGGTCATTTTGATGCAAGTGATGTCTATGTTGACGGATCTGGAGTTGGTGATATCGGCAATGTCGTTTTACGCGATCGGCGTACACTTTCAAAAGATGGGATAGTAGTGGTCGTGGCAACGATCGATATGCATAAAAAGCAAGTTTTAGCTGGACCTGATCTCTTATCGCGTGGTTTCATATATATGCGCGAATCTGGAGAATTGATCAATAAAGGACGTCGTCTTTTAAACCGAACGATCAAACGGACCTTAAAAGATGAAAATGTGAATGAAGCAATGATCCGTGAGGCTGTAACTTCAGAATTACAATCATTTTTATATGAACAAACTGAAAGACATCCGATGATTTTACCAATGTTTGTCACTGTCTAAAATTGACCAAAAAAGACCGGGACTACCTCGTGGTATTTCCGGTTTTTGTTTATTAACGTTTTTATTTTTGAATGAAAGGAGGACATGAGTTTGCGGACATTTTTTCTCATTGTTAATTGTTATGCGAATCACGGAAAAGCCAAAAAGATATGGGCTTCAGTCAAAAACGAGCTTGATACCCAGCAGGTTCAATATTCTTTCAAATTGACCCGTCATCCGGAAGATGCACGAGAAATTGCTAAAAATTTTGTTTCTAAACTAACTTTATCCGATCAGAGTAAATACGTAATTATGGTCGTTGGTGGTGATGGCACACTAAATGACACTTTAAATGGTATTAAAGATGCAAAAACGGTGGACCTTCCACTCAGTTTTATTCCTTCAGGCAATAACAACAGTTTTGCACGTGGGATCGGTTTGGCAAAAGCACCCCTTTTTGCTTTGAAACAAACCTTAAATGCCCAAGAATCTGTCCATTATGATGTAGGTTATTACCAAGAAATGACTCATAATAAACAAGGCTATTTTTTAAATGATTATAGTGCGGGACAAGATGCTTACCTGACTAGTATGC
This sequence comes from Ligilactobacillus acidipiscis DSM 15836, assembly GCF_001435755.1. Classification (GTDB taxonomy): domain Bacteria; phylum Bacillota; class Bacilli; order Lactobacillales; family Lactobacillaceae; genus Ligilactobacillus; species Ligilactobacillus acidipiscis. Next base: position 2,630 of record NZ_AZFI01000011.1, read on the forward strand.
TCCACCATCGCAAGCCATCAAAAATAGCTGAAAAATTACATCTTGGTTTTTTGAGTTATTTTGTAGCATTATTTAAAGCATACATGGATCAAGAATCATTTCCAGTAACACTTCGAATCGGCGATAAATATGAATTTTTCCAACATACTTACATCGTGAATATTTCAAATCAGCCATACTTTGCTGGAGGATTTATGTTATCTCCCGAAGCAGATGCCACGGATCGGCAACTAGATTTGATCGTTGCTGATAACATGAATTTCTTTAAGTTTTGTCTCTTGGATATCCTAGTTTACTTTAGAAAACAATTACGTTTCCCAGGAATTCACCACTACAAAGCTAAAGAAATTCATATCGTCATTAATTCATTAGAGTTTGGCCAAGTGGATGGCGAAGAATTGCCTAATCAATATTATGATTTATTTTTTAAAGTAAGCAAATATCCATTTTGGGTCGATGTTCAAAGTATCCCTGTCAAAGAAAGACATTAAAAAAGGTCTCAGTTTCAACGAGTAGCGATCAACCAACTCATTGGCACTGAAACCTTTTTTATTTATTCATTTTTGAGACATAAAATCAATGGGTCTTACTCCATCCATTCCGATCATAGGATCAATATTTTGAGATTCGATCAACTGCAAAGTTAAAGTATATGATTCATTCAATACTTGACGCTGATTAAATTCTTCTGCAGTATTCTTACCCAAAGTACCGTCTTGCTTTGTTTTTTTCGGCTGGCTGCCATCCCTCTCAACTTGAACTGCAGGCTGTGTCAGTTGAGTGCTATCATCATTAGCACCAACCTGTTTTTCGTCTCCTAGCTCTGTTTCCAGCCTCTGTTTCAATGTAGTTAACCGGTTCTGGGCAACTTTAGAAATACTTCGCCGAAACGATTCAAGGTCACCGACCAAAATTAATTTTTCTTTAGCGCGCGTGATCGCCGTATATAAAAGATTTCTCGCAAACATTCGGGCAAATTGTGGGACCATCGGTAATATCACAATTGGAAATTCTCCCCCTTGTGACTTATGGATCGACAAACAATATGCCAGCGTTAAATTATTCCAATCTTTCTTTTCAACTTCTACTTCATTTTGTTCAAAAGAGATCGTCACACTATCTGGTCCAGCCTTTTGCCCTTTATCACCAATATCAATAGCGACAATTTTTCCAATGTCACCATTATAGATATTGTTTTCAGGATCATTGACTAACTGTAAAACGCGGTCACCGATCCGCAAATGATGCCCCCTTACTTCGATTTCTTTTTGTCTCGTATGGTGTGGATTCATTATTTCCTGCAAAAGATCGTTAAGGCTGTCTATTCCTGCCGGCCCACGATACATAGGGGCCAAAACTTGAATATCATCTTTTGAGTTTCCTTTTCTCAAAGCAACTTCGATCACCTGTGCTATGACCTGTGGAACTTGTTTAGCAGTACACCGAATAAATGATCGATCATTTTGTTGTTGACTGAAATCTACCGGAAGTTCTCCCTGGTTGACTGCATGGGCCAGTGAAATAATAGAAGAGTACTCTCCTTGCCGATAAATCTTAGTCAATTCTTTTTTAGGCAACAAATCACTAGCGAGCATGTCTGCAAAAACTTGTCCAGGGCCAACAGACGGCAACTGATGACGGTCTCCTACAAAAATAACTTGCATGGCATCCGGGATACTTTTAAGTAATATCTTCATTAAATCAGTATCAACCATCGATGTCTCATCAATAATAAGCAACGTTCCGTCTAATTCGTCCACTTCTTCAGGTAATTGCTCTTCATGCCCATTGATCCCCAACAAACGGTGAATGGTACTAGCAGGTAACCCAGTCATCTCACTCATCCTTTTAGCCGCACGCCCAGTAGGAGCCGCTAAAAGGATAGGTAAGCGCTTTGCCTCTAGGTCAATATCGTTTTCATAAGCGTACAAAGCTACAATTGCATTGATGATCGTAGTTTTGCCTGTACCTGGACCTCCCGTTAACAAAAATACTTTAGAGGTCAAAGCTTTAGTGATCGCATCTCTCTGAAATAAATCATATTCGATATTCATTTGGGTTTCAATCTGGCTTAAATCAGCAGTTAATTGTTTTTCATCTGCTAACGGCTGCTCGCTGTCCTCTTGCATAAGTCGAGCTAATTGGGTGGCAATATCCCATTCACCATAGAAATATTTCTTTAAATAAAAATTATTGTTTTCGACTGCTAGTTTTCTTTGATCAACTAACTTGATAAGCTCATCAGCTATCTTATTCGGATCAATTTCAACGTTGCGTCCTTCTTCCAATAATTGCTGAACTTTTTGCAGTAAAATATTACCTGGAACAAAAGTATTTCCCTCAGAGGAACTATATTCGAATAAAACATGGAAAATCGCCCCTCGAAGTCTGCCACTATCATCTGGTTTAAATCCTAACTGCTCGGCTATTTGATCTGCGCGATAAAAACCAATACCATTAATATGGATCGAAAGCTGGTAAGGGTCATCATGGATCGTATTTAAAGTATCTTCTTGAAAATAAGAATAAATACGAGCAGCCATATTACTTGAAAATCCGAGGCTATTCAACCCAATAATTATTTGTTCGATCCCTTGATCAGCCTCTAAATTATCAAGCAAACTTTTTTGCTGTTTTTCATTTAATCCTAATTTCTTGGCTTTGTTAGGATCTTGTAACAACACGCTAACAGCATCATTGCCTAACTTTTGAACGATCCGTTCAGCCGTCTTTTCACCGATCCCAGGAAATTGGCTACTAGAAAGATAAGTAACGATCCCCTCCTTGGAACTGGGGATTTCTGTCTGATAGTTGTCTGCTTGAAATTGTTGCCCATATTTTGGGTGTTTAACTAACCTGCCACTAAAACGATAGGGAGTTTCTTCCTTAATATCTGCAAAATTTCCAGTTACAGTGATCGTACTTTCTGACCAATCAAAATTCTTATCTTTGATTTTAACAAGTAAGACCTTATAAAAATTTGCTGAAGATTGAAAAAAGACCTGAGCGACCTGGCCAACAACAAAGGCTTCATCCCGAAGCTGCGGAGTGCCAAAGAGCTCAATATTTTGTTGTACCATTTTTACTCCTTAGTTTCCTTATCATGTTTATCTTTAACAACTGAAGCAATATCATTCAAACGCTCTTTATGTTTTTCAAAATACTCAGGGTCTAGTTTCTTAACCTTAGCAAAAAAATCATCAGGAGCCTGCCCCAAAACCATGGCCGTTAACCCTCTTTGAAAATTTACGTGAACATTATCCGATTTCAACGACAAAGCCTGATCATAGAATTTTTGAGCATTCTTAAAATCTCCAGTTGCTAAAAAGCAGTCTCCCAATAAAGATTTGGCCGCAAGATCTGTAGGTAACTCTTCACTAGCTGTTAAGGCAAAAACCATTGCTTGTTGATATTCATTTTGAGCAAAATAACCCTGAGCTATCATTAGCAATGCATCCGCATGCAAATTTTGCTCCTTAACTTTGGAAAATTCAGAGATAGCCTTTTCATATAAGCCGGCCGAATAATAAACGTTTCCTAAACCATAGTGTAATATTTCTTGTTTTTGTTGTTCTTTCTCAAAAACATTCAACCCTTTAAGAAATAATTCTTCAGCTTGTTGAAAACTTTGCATAGTCGTCAGCATGCTGCCAAGGTCATAATAACGTTTAGGATCATATGGATCTCGATCTAGTGCAGCAACCATTTCTTTAACGATCTGCGTATTTTTATCTTGTAATTTTCTTCTTTTTGACACTAATAACCCTCCTCTAGCTCAATCATAAAAGGTGGTCAGATTTCTTAAACTGTATCATTTTCAGTTAGCTTCCGCGATAGATAGTCAGTTTTGTTCCATTCTAGGCACTTAAAATGCTGTCCCTTATCAAGGGTCTGCAAAATTGTGGTACTAGTATTCGTCAACCCTCCACGACTACGGATCCGTTCCAAAGGTATACCTTGCAAATATCGGATCTCTGCACAAAGAGCTGCACCATGAGAAACGATGATTACATTTTTGTCAGGATATCTGCGACAGATCTCCTGGATCTTAGGAGTCATTCTGGCAAACAAATGGTGAAACGATTCTGCTCCGATACTAGTTGGATCGTATTGTTCTGCATGGTGTCTAAAAGCATCCAGTTCCTTAGGATACTGTTTTTCGACATCTTTAAACAACATTCCTTCCATCTTTCCAAGATCAAATTCGGCAAAAGCTTCATCTTCAACAATATTCAAAGACTGATTTAGTTGTGCTTCAATTTTTTGGGCGGTGACCCTAGCACGTTTGATCGGACTGCTATAAATCTTAGCAAAGTCATACTGATTTAAAAAAACTACCAACTCTTCAATTTCATGTAAACTTTCAGTCAATAAGGGAGAATCACCATGTGCACCTTGGTACCTGCCCTCTAAATTCCATTTTGTTCTTCCATGTCTAATAAAAAATAATTTCGTCATATTTGTCGTCCCTTACAAAATAATAGTTCTATTATCTCATTAAAAATTCTAAATAACAAAGAGTTTTGCCTTGCTGCACCTTAAAGTATAGCTTAACCTAAAAAGGAAAACGGGATACCCCCCATTTTCCTTTTTGTTTTATTTAAACGTATTGTAACACTCGATCTGACTGATAGGCATGATCAATTGTCCCGCTACCTATACATTCCTCGCCATTATAAAAAACAACTTCTTGTCCAGGTGTAATAGCACGTACTGGGCGGTCAAACTCAACAATGACCTTAGAAAAATCGTCATTCAAATGCACACTAACTCCTTCGTCTTTTTGACGATACCGGAACTTAGCTGTACAGTGAAAGTCCGTCCCATATTCATCAATTGGTGCAATAAAGTTTAACTTAGTTGCGTCTAAGGATGTTGCGTACAAATGCTCATTCTCATATCCCTGACCAACCAACAATTCATTTTTATCCAGATTTTTCCCGATCACAAACCATGGATCATTACTTTGACCATTGCCGCCAATACCCAAACCACGACGCTGTCCGATCGTATAGTTCATCAAGCCGTAATGTTCGCCCTTAACTTCACCATCGATCGTCACCATTTTTCCTGGTTGCGCTGGTAAAAATTCACTCAAAAACTTACGGAAATTTCTTTCGCCAATAAAACAGATACCCGTAGAATCTTTCTTCTTTGCAGTTGCTAAACCAGCTTCAGCAGCAATTCGACGCACTTCTGTTTTTTGCATCCCACCAATAGGAAACATTACTTTTTCTAACTGTTTTTGGCTTAACTGACTTAAAAAGTAAGTCTGATCCTTATTATCGTCAGCTCCACGGAGCAAATGAATCGTGCCATCCTGATCCTTAGATATTTGCGCGTAATGTCCCATCGCAACAAAATCGGCGTCAATTTCTAATGCATAATCCAAAAAAGCCTTGAATTTCACTTCCTTGTTGCACATAACATCCGGATTAGGCGTCCGTCCATTCTTATACTCGTCTAAAAAGTAAGTGAAAACACGATCCCAGTATTCCTTTTCAAAGTTAACTGAATAGTATGGAATGCCGATCTCACTGGCAACTTTAGCTACATCCTGATAGTCTTGTGTCGCAGTACAAACACCACTATCACTTGTATCGTCCCAGTTTTTCATGAAAACACCTACTACATCATAACCTTGCTGCTTTAATAAATAAGCACAAACTGATGAGTCGACCCCACCGCTCATGCCAACAACAACACGGGTATGGCTATTATCTGCCATTTTTTATCACCATCATTCATTTAGATTCTGAATCTACACGATTTGAAGGTCGTTTTATCCAGTAAACTTAAGTCTAGCACAAGCAAAACACTTTTTAAAGATTACCCCCTTAAAAAACAAGGTAAAATAAACTAAGAAAAAGTGAGCACTAATAAGCTTAGGACATTATGACAAGTGTTTCTTGTCGTTATGTCCAAGCTAATTAAGCGAAACCTTCTAAAACAAGCAAACCGCCGAAAAATTTTAGATCTCAGTGATGAAAAATAGCTAGACTTCTTAAAATCAAAACAAAAAAGAATTCATCATCTCGTAAGACAATAAATTCTAATACTGCAAAGCTCATATTTGTCGTAAAATCCCACGCTCGACTAAATCGTTTAACAAATAATTCAGTTGTTCACTTTGTGCTGTCACATCTCCAGTTTTAAAGATGTTGACCTCTTTCAAGCCATTGGCTGTAGTCGTGGACATCTTGAATTTTTTCAAGTCTTGATCCACGACAACCTTTAATTTCATGCTAACATTAGAAGAAACATTAGGATCTAAATTTCGCTCTAATTGAAATTTCCCTGATTTTTTTTCGGTAAACCCAGCATCTCTTAACGAATATTTTTTAATATTTTCAGATAAACCATATGTGCGTTGATCACCCTGGATCCGTACCTTGTCAGTTGTTGCCATCGTCTTATTTACCTCCAAAATCTATTATCTTTTAATGATCTCAGTTAATGCTTGAATTACGGCAGAAATATCTGCAGACGTATTGAAAGCTCCAAAACTGAAACGTAATGATTCACTGATCCGCGGATCCTTTTCACCATACATGGCAGTCAAGACATGGGACGGTTCTAAAGATCCAGCAGTACAAGCTGAACCTGCTGAAGCAGAAATACCTTTTAAGTCAAGGTTTGTCAATAATGCATCAGATTTTTTTCCTTTGAACCATAAGTTCAAAACATGCGACAATTCTCCCTCGTCTATTTTCCCATTCACCTCAACTTCAATTCCGTTTTGTCTCAACCCATCAACCAACTGATGCTTAAATGCATAATATGCTTTGCGATGAGCGGCTTTTTTCTCTGAAGAATTAATTTTGACTGCTTCGGCAAAACCAGCAATTGCTGGAATATTTTCGGTTCCCGCACGCCGCTTTAATTCCTGGTCTCCTCCTTTGATCAACGCTTCATAGTTGTGATCTGTCCGACAATATAAAAAGCCCGTCATCTTTGGCCCATTCAACTTATGCGCTGAAGTTGATAATAAGTCGATCTGATCTGCTTGAACATCTATATCTAATAGACCATACGCCTGGACTGCATCAGTATGAAACCAAGCATTTGATTCAGCCACGATTTCACCGATCTCGTGAATCGGCATTTTTGAACCAACTTCATTATTTCCTGTCATGATTGAAACCAGGATCGTATCATCACGCAAAGCCTGTTTTAAATCGGATAAAGAAATCTCCCCGTTTTGATCGACCGGTAAATAAGTAACCTCAAAGCCCCTGCTTTCCAAAAAATGCATTGGTTTTAAGACAGCTTCATGCTCAATACAAGTCGTGATCAAATGTTTGCCAACGTTTTGTCGTGCTGCTGCAGTTCCTATTATGGCAGTATTATCACTTTCACTGCCCCCGCTAGTAAAGATGATTTCATTATCATTTTGAGCATTAATTGATCGTGCGATCACGTGTCGGCAATTATCTAACACCATCCGGGCTTGCCGGCCATAATAATTAGTCGCAGAAGCATTGCCGAATGTATCTTTCATTGTCTCTTTCATCTTATCAATAACTTCAGTTGCCATAGGTGTGGTACCTGCGTTATCAAGATATATATATTTCAATTTCTTGTACACCTTCTAATTTCTGTCTAAACTATACCTACTTTAAAAAGTTCAAAAGCATCTGTGCTGAGCGGCGACCCGCATCAATGATAAATTCATCAAAACTTTGTCCCGCATTTTCATCGCCCACGTCTGACATCGCGCGGATAATTGCAAATGGTACTTTAAACTGGTAAGCCGTTTGGGCAACAGCTCCACCTTCCATTTCACAACATAAGGCCTCAGGATAAATTTTCTTGATTCGAGTTATCTCGTGACTGTCAGAAACAAATTGATCTCCTGAAACGATCAATCCCTTCTTAGTTTTCAGCCCGGTCTTAGCGGCCGCTTGTCCGATCTTAGCGACCAATGATTTATCTGCTTGATAAATTTGCGGTTGTTGTGGTAATTGCCCCATCTTATAACCAAAAGCTGTAGCATTTGCATCATGATAGGCCGCCCCGGTAGACAAAACAAGTTCACCAACCTGCAGCCCTTCACCGATACCGCCTGCAGAGCCAGAATTGATAACCGCATCAACTTTAAAATTAACGATTAGGAATGCTGTTGTAATGGCAGCTTGAACCTTTCCGATACCACAACGAACCAGGACAACTGGATGATTGCTAATAGTTCCTTCATAAAAATCTGTACCGCCAATTGATGTCTGTTGCCGCCCGTCTAGATGGTCTAAGAGTTCTATTATTTCTTCTTCCATCGCACAAATAATGCCATACTTCATTATATTTCTTTCTCCTTTATCCGTGATGTCCAGCTCGCCCCTTGTCGATCCTAAACTATCACTTAAAAATTTACAAACCTCATAAACAGATAGACTAAGACTATTAAAACTACTAAAACCAAAATTACCAGATTCAAACGTCTGCCCAATCTTTTCCTTTTTTCATCCTCATTCGTTGTCTCCCTATTAAAACGAGTCCGGCTACGTGAAAGAGGCTGGTTTGTTTCTGAAATGTCTTGTTGCTGGTCAGATTCAGAACTTTCCAGTTGTGCTGAATCCGAAGTGTGCTGAAACTTCCTAATAAATTTTTTCCACCAAGGAAGTTGTTCATTTTCCTGTGCTTTTTTTCTACGACTGAGCTTTTTTTCATCCATAACGATTTACTCCATTAACTTCCAAAACAAAACTGCCATAATTGTTTTTGCATCACAGATCTCACCATTCTGGATCGCAGAATCGATCTCAGCTGAAGAAAGTTCTTCGATTTGTAAGAATTCATCTTTGTCTTGCGGGAGCTTTGTTTTAACTGGGCTTAACCCACTTGCATGATACAAATACATCAATTCATTAGAAAAACCAGGCGAGCTATAGCAAGTTGAAAGCAGCTCATAATTTTGTGCTTGATATCTAGTTTCCTCATTCATTTCCCTTTGGGCAGTCAATAAAGGATCGTTACTCTCATTAAGCTCAATTTTCCCTGCTGGTATCTCCAAGGTCTCTTTACCTAAAGGCGTACGCCATTGTCGAATAAATATCATCTTATCAGCAGGTGTCAATGCTACGATTCCGACTGCACCATGGTGTCTGACAATTTCTCTTTGAGCATTTTTACCATTTGGCAATTCGACAGTTTCTAAATCAAGGTCAATAACATGACCCTTAAATAGATGTTTAGTTTCTTTAACTTTTTCTTCAAAATTCATATTTTATTGCCCCTTAGCTTATAACTTTCAAAATAATCAGATTTGCCTTACTTTTTAAGCGAAGTGATAAAGCGTTGATATTGCTTTTCTTCACCAGTTTCTTGCCAAACTACCTCAGAAAAATTCCCGGTCAATGCGGCTTTTTCGTCAAGAACAACATTAGCAGTGACTGTTGCGTTACCAATCAACGAGATCCAGTAAGTACCATCTTGACGCTGATGGACGATCGTTTTGACCATTCCTCCAGGATTATACACTTCAAGCATCTTTTCAAAGCCCTTCTCTTTTAATTGCTGAAGAACAAAAATCAAGCTTGAAGCACTCATTGCTGTTCCACAAGCGCTAGTCAAACCAACTCCACGTTCGAAAGTCCGCACAAAAATTTGTCTAGCAGATTTAACATTGATAAAACTAACATTCACTCCATCAGGGAAAAATGAATTATGTCCATTCAGATAGGTGGCGATCTCAACTAATTTATCCCCCGCTAGTATTTTATCATCCACGAATGCGACTAGATGAGGATTAGGAACTGCTACTGCTGAAAATTTGATAGTTTCAGATAATGCCGGGATCAATCCATTAAATAAACTCTGTTGTCCAACATGCATGCCAATATCTGTCGCAGAAAAACTGACCGGAGAAATCTCCACCTCATAAGCAGGCACATTTTGAGCCAGCTCACTGGCAGCTTTGACCTGCAGATCCGCATACATTGTTTGAATCTGGAACCCTTGATCATCACCGATTTGTGCTTTTCCAGCAACATAGCGTGCAACTGTTCTTAACCCATTGCCACACATACTGGCCTCACTACCATCTGCGTTGATAACACGCATTTTTGCAAGAGCCGCTTGATGTTCGGCTGGCAAAACTACCAACAAACCATCAGCACCACCATGCAGACCACTGTGACGATCGCATATTGTTTTAGCTAGTTTTATGAGATTTACCTCATTTAAACGTGACCCTGATTCCATTTTGTCCAGTAAAAAAAAATCATTACCTGAACCATGAACTTTTAATAGTTTCATCCTCATTTCCCTTTCAAATCAAAAGACTTCAGTAAATACCATTTTTTCTATCTACCAAATCTGCAAATAAAACCCAGTGCTATACTATCTGTAAATTTGACTTATCACTAAATATGATAGCAAATTTTAACGTTCTTCGCGAAATAAATTACTCAAAAAGCCAAACAAGTAAAGTAAACAACTTGTTTGGCTTATAGTTAAGCAAGGTTAAAATATATTGATCTATTTTTCTAAACCTTCTGCAACTGCTTCCGGATAATTTTCTGTTACTATTGAAGCACAGTTTTGACATAATTCTGGAAAGTGTGCGTCTTGACCAACATCTTTCTTGATCATTCGACAACGCGGACAAACCTCACCGGCGGCATGAGTCACTTGAACAGCGACTTTATCAAACTTATCAGCGGTTTCAGATGCTTTTGAGAAGTCTTTAAGGTCCAATCCGGAAACGATCAAAGCTTGACGAACGTCGGTATCTAAGTCATCCAACAACTGACGAACACTATCTGTAACGTATAAATCAACATGGGCTTCAAAAGATTTACCGATCAGCTTTTGATCACGTGCGACCTCAAGAGATTTGAAAACATGCGAACGGATCTTCATAAACTCTTCCCAGTTAGCAAGTAATTTTGCTTCACCATCAAAATGATCAACAGCAGGCATTTCGGCTAATTGAACAAATTCCTCAGGTTCTTTCAAATATTTCCAGATTTCTTCTGTAGTATGTGGAATGATCGGTGTCAATAATTTAGTTAACCGAACGGCGACATCATATAGAACTGTTTGCATTGAACGTCTCTTATGACTATCAGCAGCTTCAATATAAACAATATCTTTGGCAACATCTAAATAAAAGGCAGATAAGTCAATTGTGATGAAGTTGATCAAGCGTTTGTAAATATTCATGAAATCATATTTTGCATAGTCATCTAAAACATCTTTGGTAAAATGATTGATTCTGACTTGCATATACTTATCAATAGATTCTAATTCTTGATAAGGAACTTGATCAGTTTCTGGATCGAAATCAGTTGTATTAGCCAGCAAGAAACGAATCGTATTACGAATCTTGCGGTAACTTTCAGAAATCTGTTGAAAGCTTCCCATTGAAACACGTACATCAGCAGATGAATCAACACTGGAAACCCACAAACGGATAATTTCAGCACCCATTTGTTTGATAACTTTTTCAGGAACGATCGTGTTACCCAATGATTTACTCATTTTCCGACCTTTGCCATCTAAAGTAAAACCTTGTGATAAGACTTGTTTGTACGGTGCCTTACCTGAAAAGGCAACACTTGTGATCAAACTTGAATTAAACCAACCACGATATTGATCTGATCCTTCCAAATACATATCTGCAGGATAGGTTAAATAATCTCTATCAGCTAAAACACCCTGATGAGACGATCCAGAGTCAAACCAGACATCCATGATATCCGTTTCCTTGGTAAATTTACCATGAGGTGAATGCTCATTTGTATACCCTTCTGGTAACAGGTCCTTGGCATCTCTTTCAAACCAGACGTTCGAACCATATTTAGCGACCAATTCAGCCACATGATCGATCGTTTCTGGTTCCATAATAGCTTCTCCATCTTCGCCATAGAAAATCGGCAATGGAACACCCCAAACACGCTGGCGTGAAATGACCCAATCACCACGATCATGGATCATGTTATACAAACGTTTTTGCCCCCAATCAGGGAAAAACTTAACGCCGTCGATCTGATCTAAGATCTGTTGTCTAATTTTATCAACTGAAGCAAACCATTGCGGCGTTGCCCTAAAGATGATCGGTTTTTTAGTCCGCCAATCAAATGGATAAGAATGTTCATAGTCCATTTCCCGAAGCAATAAGCCAGCTTTTTCAAGTTTGTCTAAAGAAATTTGATTAGCGTCATCATAAAAGACACCTTCAAAGTCGGGACCTGCTTCGGCAGTCAAATAGCCCTTATCATCAACTGGTACAACGATATCTAAGCCATATTGCTGTCCAACATTAAAGTCATCTTCACCAAAACCGGGAGCTGTATGAACTAAGCCAGTCCCAGCGTCAAGTGTCACAAAATCACCCAACATAGTAACTAATTTCCGTTCAGGATAAAACGGATGCTCAGTCAAAACGTTTTCTAACTCTGAACCTTTGACTGTCTTTAAGACTTGCACTTTCTGCCATCCGAATAACTCGGCGTTTTGATCGACTAATTCAGCAGCTAAAACATATTTCTTCTCGTCGCCTTCCGGTTGAACGACTGCGTAATCAAAACCGGCATCGATCGTAATTCCTTCTGATCCAGGAATTGTCCATGGAGTAGTAGTCCAAACGACCATGTATGTTTCGTCTTCATCCAAGACACCTCGACCGTCAATCACTTTTTCACCATAAAAAGCAGAGGGTGAGGTCACATCATGATATTCAACTTCTGCCTCAGCCAAAGCTGATTCAGACGACCAAGACCAAAATACTGGTTTTTTGCCCTTGTAAATCAAGCCTTTTTCGGCCATTTTGCCAAAAACACGAATCTCATGTGCTTCAAATGAAGGGTCAAGACTAACGTAAGGCCGATTCCATTCGGCAGCAACGCCTAAGCGTTTGAAGTCTTTGCGCTGTTTATCAACTTGTTTTAATGCATACTCACGACATTTTTCACGAAAATCATTGACCGACATTGATTTTCTATCGACTCCGGCTTTTTTGAGCTGTTGTTCAATTGGCAAGCCATGAGTATCCCAACCAGGAACATATGGTGCACGAAAACCCATCATAGATTTAGAACGGACGATAATGTCTTTAGAAATCTTGTTTAAGGCGTGGCCCATGTGAATATTGCCATTTGCATATGGAGGGCCGTCATGCAAAACAAAAGATGGTTTTCCCTCATTTAATTTTTGGCGCTTTTCATAGATCTTATTTTCTTCCCATTCTTGTTGACGCTCAACTTCGCGAACTGGAAGATTTCCGCGCATTGGAAATTTAGTTTTTCCTAAATTTAAAGTATCTTTTACTCTCATTTCCTTGCTCCTTTATGACTAATTTTAAAATTATTTATCACTGCCGCTTAAAATTCAGGGTAAAAAAAGAACCTCATCCGCAAGGGACGAAGTTCTCGTGGTACCACCCAAATTTGACCTTGATTTTACTTATAAGCACTAAAAAACAAGGTCCTCAATAATGTGTTAACGGTCATCAGCCGGTCGAACCTACTAACGGTTTATGTACACTTTCAATTCAACAAACATGGAGAGGATAAACAATCAGCTTACCGTCATCGAACTTTCACCTAATATCGACTCGCTTAGACATCCACTGACACTCGTGTTCTCCATTAAAAACTAGACTTATTAATTATTCTCTTCTGCATCTGCAAAATGTTGTCCATCTTCATCCTCAACAGAAGCGTCTGGGAAAATAACAACTGTATCATCATTATCCACATCAGGTTCTTGAGCTTCTGTATGAGCACCGACAGCTTCATTTGCTGCTTGCCCTGATTCTACTTCCTCAGCGGCTTGCTTGTCAAGGTCTTCTTCGTGTCTTAAAGCATCTTGGATTTCTTCGTAACTGCTTGTTTCACCCTGCTTTAAAATATCATCCCATTCGGAACCCTTAACAACTTCAAGTTGTGATTCCATCATGACTTGCAACTTTTGCCGGAAGATCCGAGCTTGTTTGCGTAAACCATCAGTTTCAGTAGCTAACTGTGTTGCCTTGCGTGAGGCTTGATCAATAATATGCCGAGCTTTTTCATTAGCTTGGTCAATAGCATCCTGGCCTTCTTTTTGTGCTTCACGCTGGATAATGTCAGCTTCTCTTTGTGAGTTAGCCTTGACTTTATCAGCAGCTTCCTGCGCAACAATGATCGACTGATTCAAGGAATCTTTTAAATCATTAAAATACTTAAGCTTTTCGTTGCTCTGCTCCAAGCTAGAATTTAACTTCTCATTTTCTTGAAGTGTCATTTCGTAATCTTTTATGATTTTGTCCAAAAAGTCATTCACTTCGTCTTGATCATAGCCACGAAGTTTTACGTGAAACTCTTTATTATGAATATCCAACGGGGTCAATGTCATTGACCAACACCTCCTAATTAATTAAAGCATACTACTTTTTTAAAACTGCTGCACTAATTTTAAGCTTACCCTTTTTAGAAACACCATTTTGTTCGTTTAACCTTATCCTGCCATATCCTCGCACGGACAGAATGTCAAAATCAGACAATTCATAATCTGGCTTATCAAGCGTCATCCAATTCAGTTGAATTTTATGAGCATGAAAGAGATCTTTAGCATGCTTACGGGACAAATTGTAGAAATGAGAAATCAACGCATCTGCCCGTAAAGAAGGCACCGTATCATTAACTTCCTCCCACTCGCTGATCTGAGTCACCCTTTCACTCATTGGTTGAGTTTCCAGTCTGACTTTCACTCTTGAGACTCGATCAACTTCTGTCTTCAAAAAAGAAGCAATCGGTTCTTCGACGAAAAACTGCCATCGCATTGAGTCTGTAATGATATCTCCTAATACTTCTCGTTGAATACCACTATTCACTAATGTACCTAAAATGCTGCCATGGTGTAAAACGGCAAACTTATGCGGATAGATGACTTCCATCAAACTGATTTGAAAATCAGCAAGTTCCGGTTCATAATAATCGGGATAAAAAAGCGCTCTTTGCCTTTCTGCATTGTTTAGTCCGCCGTAAGAACTCATTTTAACATTATCTTGAGTATTGACAATTGTGCGTGCAATAAACAACTCACGGGGATTCAAGAAATGCGACAAAATTGACCGATATTCATTAGCTGCTTGATTGACCATGTCATTTAAACTGTCGATCAAAGGCGCCTCTTCAGCGCGAAAATGTTGATAAATGGCTTTATTAATGGACATGATCAAAATCCTCCCAGACCAAGCATGGCCAACAAATAAAGCAATCCATTTTCAATAAATTCTAACGCGATCAAAGCAACCCAGGGTGCAAAACTGATTCCAAATATCGGTGGAATGAAATTAAATAGACTCAGGTATGGTTCGCAGATCCTGGCTAGGAATTCACCCAATTTTGTTTCATAAGCACCTGGAAACCATGACATTAAAACAAATATCAGGATCGCTAAAGAATATAACTGAAACAAACCCTGTATTATCGATAAAAGCAAGTTGAAAACTCCTTAAAAATCAGATTGACGCATGTTTTCCGTAATGTCGCCTTCAACAGTAAATTCATGAGGAGTACATAAGAAAATTGCTTCTCCTACTCTCGAGATCTCACCATCGATAGCAAAAGTTACCCCTGACAAAAAGTCAACTACACGATGCGCCTGCTGATTATCCATTTTTTGAAAATTCACCACGGCCGCTTCACCTGCAAGCAAGCGAGCAGCAATAGCCTTTACATCAGAAAAAATACTTGGTTCAAACAGCATTATCTTTTTTTCGACAATATCACCATTTTTACCATTTCGCAACGACATTACTCGCGAACGTTGACCACGAGATAATTCGTCATCTGGATGTTGATTTGAGGAGCTTTGTTCGACCGGTTCATCATAATCTCCAAACCAACTATTAATTTTATCTCCCAGTGACATTTATTCTCCTCCTTCATTAAAACCTGCTAAGAATTAATGACGACGGTGACGTAAGAAAGGTGGTGTATTTAAGCCATCATCTTCATCATTATCTTGTGAATTATCATTATCACTATCTGCTGAAGCAGAGCCAAAGACGTTAAAGTCCTGTTTTTCGATATTTTTGAACTCATTTTCTCGTGAATCATGAGAGACTTGACGGTCACCATTAATTTCTCGGTTCAAGTCCCAATCACCAAGCGGATCGCGCCTCTTAGAAGATTTTTCTGAAGCATCTGGCGCACTTTGCTGACGCTCATCGCGCACTTGACGTCGTGTTTCCTTTTTGGCTTTCTTTTTATCTATCCCAGTAGCAATAACTGTGACGATCACACTATCATCTAAGTTTTCATTGATCGAAGTTCCAAAGATAATATTAACGTCGCTGGTAGCTGCTTGAGCAACAATGTCTGATGCAGCTTGTGCTTCAAACAAACTAAGGTCTGGTCCGCCCGTAATGTTAAGCAAGACTTGCTCTGCACCATCGATCGAAACTTCCAACAGTGGTGAAGAAATAGCCTTTTTAGTAGCATCTTCAGTCCTATTTTC
Organism: Ligilactobacillus acidipiscis DSM 15836; assembly: GCF_001435755.1. GTDB lineage: Bacteria > Bacillota > Bacilli > Lactobacillales > Lactobacillaceae > Ligilactobacillus > Ligilactobacillus acidipiscis. Next base: position 19,073 of record NZ_AZFI01000011.1, read on the forward strand.
ACCATTAGCTGAACCGATCCCCATTAATGCTGAACCTTGATTTTGCATAACAGTTTTAACGTCAGCAAAATCCAAGTTAACGTAACCAGGAGATGTGATCAAGTCAGAGATACCCTGAACACCTTGACGTAAAACATTATCAGCTTCCTGGAATGCTTCTAACATTGGAGTTTTCTTATCAACTATCTCTAACAAACGATTGTTAGCAATAATTATTAATGTATCGACTTGTTCTTTCATTTTTGCTACACCCTCAGCAGCAAAACGAGCACGTTTAGGGCCCTCAAAGGTGAACGGACGTGTAACAACCCCAACTGTTAAAGCTCCTTGCTCTTTAGCAGCTTTGGCAATGATCGGTGCTGCACCTGTACCAGTGCCGCCACCCATACCTGCAGTTACGAATACCATGTCAGCGCCGTTTAAACTTTCAGCAATTGCTTCTTCACTTTCTTGTCCTGCTTTACTACCTACATCTGGGTTGGCACCTGCACCAAGTCCCTTAGTCAACTTAGGTCCAAGTTGGATCTTCGTTTCAGCCTTAGAGTTTTGTAATGCTTGTACATCTGTATTAGCGACGATAAATTCAACGCCCTGAACATCATCTTCGATCATACGGTTGATAGCATTACCGCCCGCACCTCCGACACCAATAACCTTGATCGTAGCTCCAGTATTGTTTTCATTTGCATCTAGTGAAAATTCCATTATTGTTCCCTCCTATTAAAGTCGAGTTTAGTCAAAGAAGTTGTCAAACATATGTTTGAACTTATAACCAAATCCATTTTCCTCGCCGGAAGTCTGATTTTTCTTTGGTTCATCAGCATGGTTATTTTTCTTTGGTTTTTTTACTGGCTTTTGCTCTGGTCGAGAATTGCCTTTTTGTTGATTATCTAGATTTTGTCGTTTTGCCTTAGCAGAACCCAGCGTTTGTTTAACTATCAAATCGATCTCACTTTGTTTGGTAGCATATTCTACCAAACCGATCACTTGAGTAAAAGAAGGGATCCGTAAATTGATTTCTTGAGGAATATATACTCTAACTTGAACTTGAAAAATCTCTTCGGCAAGTTCAGCAATTCCAGGTAATGCGGCCATACCACCTGTCAAAACGACCCCGCCTGGTAATTGAAAAGCATTGATCTGTTCAAGTGCAGTTGCCAACTTTTCAAAAATTTGCCTTAAACGAGCCTCAATGATCTCCGACAAATATTGTTCGGTAACTTTTTCTGATTCTTGACGACCAACAACTTGTACAGGAAATGACTCTTCCTCGGAAGCTAAAGAAGACATGGCATAACCATAATTTCTTTTTAACATTTCTGCATTTTCAATTGAAGTATTCAAAACGACTGAAATGTCCCGAGTCACATAATCTCCACCTTCCTGGTCAAGATATGTATACTTCAATTTATGATCATGGACTACGGCTGCAGTTGTTTTCCCGCCGCCTAAGTCAACTACGATAGCTCCAAAATCCTGTTCACCGTCATTTAGAGCAACTTGCGATAAAGCAATTGGTGCCACAACAATATCAGAAACGGTCAAGCCAGCCCGTTCAACACATTTCTTTGTGTTATGTAAAATCGTCTTTGGCCCCGTATACATGACCCCTTGCATTTCCATCCGAACTCCGACCATTCCACGAGGATCTTTGATCCCATCAAATCCATCAACAGTAAATTCATCAGGAACAACATCGATCACACTTCGTTCAGGCGGCAAACTTTGTACTAAAGCTGCTTGTGTAACCTTACGAACATCATCTTCCGTAATTTCTTTAGCACTGCCATCTTCTTCACTAACAGCGATCATACCACGGCATTGCTCAATTTGTAGCATATTTGCCGGAATTCCAACAGTGACATCCGAAATGTCAATATTTGCTCGTTGTTCGGCTTGTTTTACTGCATCTTTAATTGAAGCTACTACCTGGTCAATGTCAACTATTACACCACGATTTAAGCCAACTGAACCCGTATTTCCATATCCGATAATGTTGAGCTGATTTTTTACAAACTCTGCTATGATAACCTTGATAGATGTAGTCCCAATGTCTAGTCCGACGAATATATCAGAATTATTCATCATTCAGCCCCCTAGTTATTTTTAATATTTTATATCACAAAAAGCTTATTAAGGAAATTCTACCATAGAAACGGTTTTAACTACCATGATTCTGCGGACAAATCAACAAATTTTCTCACTTTTTACCATACGGATACGAAAATGCACCTACTTCTAAATCAACAATTCCTGGACTATCCATATTTGCAGAAATATTTGGATAATATTTCATTTTCTTCTTAAGAGTTATTGATTTAGCAATTACCTGATTTCCATCATTCATGTACAGTTTGATCCTCTGCGGATCGACTTTGGTCGGTGCCGCATGTATTTCTGAAATGCTTTGTCTAATTTCAGGTGAAAGTTTGCTGAACTGTTGCGCTGTTTGGACCAATGGTTTTTTTGAGTCAAAAGAATAAAAGACCGGGTATTTTCCTGTGATCCTTTTTAGTTTTTCTGAGGACACTGAACCAACTGACGTGATCCGATAATAGGCAGAACCTTTCTTCAGGTATCCGACCATTGGATACTCTTGAGCTTTGATGGTTATCTTACTACCTTTATACGAAATATCAACAGATTTAACTGATGACACATTTTTTTTGATTTTTTGACTGATCTGTTCAGTTCGTGGCCAAACACCAAACAATGATTCATAATACCTCAGATCGGATGCTTCTAAAATTTCATTCTTGCTTTCCGGATAGGAACTATCGATTTTGACAGACATCACTCTGCTGAAAGGTAATATAAAATAAAAAGTGATCAGCGTGAGTGTTAGAAAAACAGACAATAAAACTTTTTCATGTTTTTTTAGACGTTGAGTACGCTTTTTTTTCATCTTCGGTAAATTTCTATCGTACTCAGGTCGAAGTTCTATTTTCTTTTTTTTGGCTTTCAAACGCTCCTGTCGTCGTTTTTGTTCTTGTTCCCATGGGGTCAGAGGGGCAGAAGAACGTTTTATCTTTTTATTTTTTTGCCATTTAAAGACCATGACCCTCTGCCCCCTCCCATCAACAAAAAATTTGGCGTAACTATAAACCATAGCACCATCAAAATGATCGACACAAAAAGAATTTACACTCTCTTAATGTTATCTAAAACCCCTAATAATTTATCTGCAGCATCTGGAACACCTGCTTTTTTAGCATTCTCGGCCATTGTCAAACGTAAATTATCATCACCCATCAATTCATCGATCTCTTTAAATAACGCTTCTGGGGTCAGATCCTGTTCTTTTAATAACTTAGCGGCTTTTTGATTGACTAAACTCAAAGCATTTTTAGTTTGATGATCATTTGTCACATACGGACTAGGCACTAAGATGCTCGGGATCCCGATCGCCGTAATTTCCGCCAAACTAGTTGCACCAGCGCGACCGAGAATTGCATCTATATCAGGTAAAATTTGTGGCATATCAGAAATATAAGGTTGAATAACAAAGTTACTTGGTACGTTTTTCGCCTCAGTTTGTTGCATTAGTTTATCATAATGCACCCGCCCAGTAACAAAAAGGACCTGATATTTACTTTCTTTAAACATTTGGGCAGCTGCTAGCGCAGTTTGATTAATTTTTTCTGCTCCGCGAGAACCGCCGAAAATCAATAAAGTTGGTCGTTCAGCATTTAAACCATATTTTTCTAATTTTTTATTAGGTTTGATCCCGACAACTTGTTGTGCGCGAGGATTACCCGTAAAAACTACCTTTTCAGCCGGAAAATCTTTTTTGACATCTGGAAAACAAATCCCGATTTTATCAACATAACGGCTCAAAAACTTATTGGTTACACCAGAAACGCTATTTTGTTCATGGATCAAAGTTGGTACACCAAGTTTTGCTGCAGCGTACACGACTGAACCACAAACATAGCCACCAGTTCCCACAACAACATCCGGTTTAAAATTTCGAATAATTTTCTTGGAATCTCTCACACTCTTTAAGAAAAGATAAACCGTCTTAAAATTTTCAAAACTCAAGGAACGTTTAAAGCCTTGAATTTGAATTGTTTCAAATGGAATTCCTGAATCTGGAACTATTTTACTTTCAAGTCCTTTTTTTGTACCGACATACAAAATTTCAGCATCTGGTTCTCTTTTTTTCAGTGCCTCGATCAATGCTAAAGCCGGATAGATATGTCCGCCCGTTCCACCACCAGATATCAATAATCGCATACTTTAAACCTCCATCTGCTTGATCAGTTTCTCAACTGCCTCAATGTATTTATCACCACGTACTTCAAAGGTTGGCCACTGATCCCAACTTGCACAAGCAGGTGATAATAAGATCACATCACCCGGTTCACTTAACTTAAAGGCCTGAGGAACAGCAACTGCAGCATCTTTTGCAAAAGCTATTTGTTCGATACCGGCCCTTTTGCCAACAGCTGCTAATTGTTGTGCTGTTTCCCCAAAAACAACTAGAGCATGAACATGCTTTTTTAACGGTTCTATTAAAGGTTCGAACGATAAGCCGCGATCTAAACCACCGGCTAATAAAACGACCAGTTTTTCAAAACTAGCGAGTGCCTTCTCAGTGGCTTCTATATTGGTTGCTTTGGAATCATTGTAAAAGAGCCGATTTTTGAAAGAGGTTAAGTATTGTGTGCGATGTTTGACACCAGAAAATGTCTTCAGTACTTCTACAATATGTTCATTACTCTGTCCTAAAAGTTTAGCAACGGCAATTGCTGCCAAGGCATTTTCTACGTTATGCTCACCCGGGATCTTAATTTCAGCAGCAGAAATGATTTTTTCATTTTTATAATAAAGTTGTCCCTTATGCAAATATGACCCAGCTTGAGTTGTCCCTGCTGCAGAAAATGGCACAATAGTTGCTTTTGAAACTGAACTAGCTTGTCGAGCTTCTTCATTATCCCAATTAACAATAAAATAATCCGCTGGTGTCTGATTCTTAGTAATATTAAGTTTAGCCTGTATATACTTTTCATGTGTACCATGAAAATCTGTATGAGCTTCATAAATATTAGTTAATACCGCAATATGTGGATGAAATTTTGTAATACTGTTGAGTTGAAAACTTGACAATTCAGTCACGATCACGTCATTCTTTTTAGCTTCCTGGGCAACCATTGAAACTGAAGTGCCAATGTTTCCTGCAGAATACACGTTTTGAAAACGCGAGAATTTCTTTAACATCAAGGAGATCAAAGTTGTAGTAGTTGTTTTTCCATTTGTGCCGGTTACGCCTAAAAGCGGAGCATCTGAAACTTCATAAGCCAATTCAGGTTCAGTGATCACTGGTATCTGCTGCGCTAGTGCTTTTTTTACTAATGGATTACTATATGGGATCCCAGGATTTTTAACCATTAATTGGCAATTTTCTAAGAGTTCCAAAGGGTGACTTCCTGTAACGACTTTGATCCCTTGCTGAGTTAGTTTGTTGACCAAACTTAAATCAGTTGGGACCTTTTTATCATTGACAGTCACATTAGCTTCTAACTTATGTAATAGCATAGCAGCATTCGAGCCACTGGTCCCTAACCCCAAAACTAATACATTCTTATTCTTATAATCTTTGATAGCTTTCATTTCTCTGACTCCTTTGTCTCGCTCATTTTTCCTGGCGTAAAATTCATAATTCTGAATAGCTATGTCAAATCTTTATGATTTTTTACGACATATAGTCAGTGAAAAACTTTGTTTTTTAAATTAAGTAAATTCTACAAAATGATCCATAATGACACAATAGCCATGATCAAACCGGTTGACCAAAAAACAACATCGATCTTCCAATCACTCCACCCGCTTAATTCAAAGTGATGGTGTAAGGGGCTCATCTTAAAGATCCTTTTACCAGTAGTTTTAAAGGAAATAACTTGTAAAATAACACTGGCTGTTTCTATCACAAAAATCAATCCGATAAATAGTAACGAAAGTTCATGTTGAACAAGGATCGACACAGCCCCAAGTGCACCTCCTAATGCTAAAGAGCCCATATCACCCATAAAAATCTTAGCAGGTTTTTTATTAAACAAAAAGAAACCGCAGAGTGCACCAATAACCGCTAAGCAAAAAATCAGTACATCATTTTGGTGTTGCACATGTGCAATGATCCCATATGCTCCAAAAGCAATGATCGCTTGTCCTGCTACCAAACCATCGATACCATCCGTTAAGTTGACCGCATTGGAAAAACCGATCAACCAAAATAATACAAACAATGCATAGACCCATGCAACATTCATATGCCATCCAAAAACATTCAACGTAAACGGCAGCCCTTCAAGTTTATAAACAACCAAAAAGATAACTCCACCGACGATTTGCCCTAATAACTTTTGCCAAGCCTTGAGACCTTCGTTTTGTTTCTTCATTAACTTGATAGAATCGTCAAAAAAGCCCAACGATCCATACAAAGCCAAAATAAAGTCTAAAATCAGTACTTGTACACTCAACTCATTCATGATCAAAGGAACAATGATAGCTGTCAAAACGATTGCTACATCAAATACTAACCCTCCCATTGTGGGCGTCCCAGATTTTTTTTCATGCCATTTAGGTCCTTCTTCACGAATCATTTGCCCAGCTTTCTTCTTGTGAGCAAAATTAATAAAAAATGGAATAAAAATAATTGTGAGAATAAAGCTGCATAAGGCTGTCCCTAACATTGCTAAAAAATTCATTCAAGCAACTCCTTTATATTTTTCATATTTAATGTTCTTGTAAATTAACTTTCAGTGATTTAACGCCAGTCAAATTTTGACCAGCTGCCACGCTTTGTTTGATCCCATAACCTGAGCCAGACAACTTGATATTTATACCGACCATTTGGCCGAAATTAACAATATCTGCTTGCGACCAGCCAGTCAGATCCGGCATAGTCAAATTCCCGTTGGTCAACAAAACAACACGTTCTCCCTTAATAACTTTAGCTCCAGGATCTTGTGATTGTTGCTTAACTTTATCACCCTTGCCGATCACTTCAACCTTTAAATCCTGTTTTTGCAATTTTTCTACAGCAGTATCAACATTGGAACCTTTAAAATCAGTGATCTTTTTGGTTGCAACTTGTGATTCATTTGTATCGTCATCCAGTGTCCGTTGCATTAAAGGATTAAAGATGGTCGAAAGTGCCTTAGTCGCCGTTTTTTCTTGACCATAACTTTTTGGACGTTCCATTGTCACATACAAAATGTATTTTGGATTATTGGCCGGTGCTATTCCTGCTACTGAGAATATATGATTAGTTTCTCCGTTCATATAACCACTGCCATTCTCATTAGCAATTTCTGCCGTACCTGTTTTCACTGCCACAGAATAATTGTTCAGTTTATAATCTTGCCCTGTTCCGTTTTCATCAGTCACAACTCGTTGCATCAAATTAAGGACCTGTTGACTAGTTGCTTTTTTAATCGGATGTCCAATTACAGTTGGCTGTGATTTATAAACTATCTTGTTCGTATTAGGATCTTTGATTTCCGATATTAATCGTGGCTTGACCATTTTTCCCCCGTTGGCAATTGCCGAAAAACCTTGCATCATTTGAAAAGTAGTCACATCAATACCTTGTCCATAAGACGTATTGGCCTGGTCGATCGGGTATTTATAACTGATCGATCCAGTGGACTCGTCCCCTAAGCCAGAATCAGTGCTTTTTAGAAAGCCAAATTTTTCCAAATATTTATACCATTCTTTTGCACCCATTTGCTGTTCAAGATGAGCCATACCCACATTTGAGGAACGAATAAAAGCTTGTTGATAATTGATCGTACCCCAACCAACTCTATTCCAATCATAAATTTTTTGCTTATCAACTTCATAACTTCCAGATTGGTAAGAAGCATCACCATTAAAGTTGCCGCTGTTGATGGCCGCCGCTGTAGTAAATATTTTCATAGTTGAGCCAGGCTCATAAGCGTCTGCCAGCAAAGTGTTGCGCCAAATGTCATTAATGCCTTCTCTTGTCTGTGGGTTAAAAGTCGGTCGCTGTGTAGCAGCAATAATATCACCAGATTTAGCGTTCATCAACATGACCCGTATCCCTTGCGGGTGATACCTATTTTGTGCTTGATCAGTTAGGCTTTCCAAATAATTTTGTAAACGTTGATCGATAGTAGTATAAATATTGTCGCCGTTTTTAACTTTACGCGTCTTACCATTACGGCCGGGAATATCGGTCCCTTGACTATCAAACGAGGACTCTTTAACCCCGTCTTTACCTTTCAAACGTCGTTCAAACTGCTTTTCAAGCCCCATTACACCAACTAAACGTCCATCGGTATTTTCAGCCAAACCGATCAAATGAGAAGCAAAATTTCCATTTGGATACAAGCGGGACTGCGAAGGAATAAACTTGATCCCAGGGATCTTAGCACTGGAAATAGCTTTTTTAGTTTCTAAAGAAATATTTTTGCCAGAGTTGCCAAGTTCAACTTGATACAAGTCTTTATTCTGAGGATTAAGGATATTCCAAACCTTTTTATAATCGATATGCAAGTTTTTGCTTAAAATAGACGCTGCCTGACGTTTTTTCGAATCAGGCAGATAATTGATCTTACCATTGTATGTAGCTTTTTTAGACAAGACAATATAAATTGAATAAGTGGTCGTGTCTTCAGCTATCGGCTGGGCATTAGAATCATAAATCGTTCCACGTTTTGCAGGTTGTCTTGTTTCAGCGTCATATAACTTAGCAACTTTTTTTTGCAAGTTTTGTCCATCGGCCTTGTGAAACACTGAGACATAAAAAAAGCGCCCAGTGAAAAGGATAAAAATCGCAATAACCACAAAGAAAATAAGTCTCCCCAAGTACTTGCGGTTATATTTTATGCCTTTCTCATTCACCGATTGCTTTTGTTTATTATTCATTTTGAAACATTCCTTGTATTTTGTTCATTCATTGACAAACCGGCCTTTTTTGCGAACGCATCAAGGCGTGAACGGCTTGTTAACTCTACTACTTCTTGCTTGGTATTCGCATTTTTTGATTGTATCGCTGAAATTTGTGAGTTGACCTTCTGCAGGTCAACCTGAGAAGAATTAAGATTTATTGCAGACGCTACTACAAAACAGGCTAGAATACTGACCCAAGCAGAAATTAATACTACCATAATTTTTTCAATTTTTAAATAAAATGCTTTTTTCGACTGCTGTTCGTTTTTATTTTGTTTTGTATGTACAGGTTGCGAAACTGGATCTGTCATTATTTGTCTTGCTGTATTCTGTGCCATTTAAATCACATCCTTCAAGTAATTATTAATTATTTGTCTATTTTTTCGATTACGCGTAATTTCGCAGAGTGCGCACGATGATTTCTTTCAAGCTCTTCTTTTGATGGAACGATTGGTTTTTTCGTAACTAACTTAAAATCCGGCTGCATTCCGCTGGGAATAACTGGCAAGCCGGGTGGTAAATCAGGGACACTGGCTTTTTCTTTGAACAAACCTTTAACTAAACGGTCTTCCAGAGATTGGAAGGTGATCACGCTTATTCTTCCGCCAGGAAGCAGCAGATCTAACGCCTGTTCCAAAGATTCCTCCAATGCACCAAGTTCATCGTTTACGGCAATTCGTAACGCTTGAAAGACCTTTTTAGCAGGGTGACCGCCATGTCTGCGTGCCTTAGCTGGAATACCTTGCTTGATCAGCTCCACTAATTGACCGGTTGTTTCTATTCGTTGTTCATTACGATCAGCTTCAATACGACGAGCAATCGACTTTGCATATTTTTCCTCGCCATACCGAAAAAAGATCCTGACTAACTCTTGATAAGACCACTCGTTGATGATCTTAGCAGCGGTCAATGGCTGGCCTTGATTCATACGCATATCTAGAGGAGCATCTTTCCGATAACTAAACCCTCGGGACGCAACATCAAATTGCGGTGAAGAAACACCTAGGTCATATACTAGACCATTAACACCGGTGATATCCTGCTGTTTTAACGACTGATTTAACTCACGAAAATTTTTTTGAATTAAAACCAGCTGACCGCTGTGAATATAAGTGGCTAAGTTTTTCTGATTATATTCAATTGCCGTTTCGTCTTGATCAAAGGAAAAAAGTTTTCCGTTTGGACCAAGTTCGGATAACAAACGACGAGAATGGCCACCACCACCCAAGGTACAGTCAACATAATAGCCGTCCCGTTTAACATCTAAATTTTCAATTGCCTCATTTAAAAGGACTGTTTCATGTTTAAACTCTGCCATAATAACTCCTCGCAATATCACGTGGTTAATAATTTTTGACCACTAAAATAGGTTACAAACCAAAATCGATCATATTTTCTGCAATATCATCAAAATTTTCTTCTGCCGAATCTGAAAATTCTTGCCAACGATCTTCTGACCAAATTTCAAAACGATTCGACACACCAACGATCACACATTTTTTATCCACACCAGCATGAGTTCGTAAAGATTGGGGAATATTGACCCTACCCTGCTTATCGAACTCGCTTTCCGTAGCAGCGGAATAAAAGAAACGTACAAAAGCACGTGCATCTCTTTTAGTTAAAGGAAGCTGCTTTAGCTTTTCTTCGAGGATCTGCCATTCTTCCATGGGATAGCCAAATAAACAGCCGTCCAGACCACGAGTTAAAACACATTTACCCGCTAATCCATCTCTGAACTTAGCAGGAATGATCAAACGTCCTTTAGTGTCTATCGAATGTCTGTATTCTCCCATGAACATTGGCGTCACCCCCCTAATTAACTTGTTAATTTAAATGTTACCACATATCCCCACTTTTAACCACTAAATGACACGAAAAACCCACTAAAAAAACGTTGATAGACTAGGAATTTGCATATTCAAACTAACGTTCCCATATGGTGCGAAAAGAGCATAAAAAAATAGCCGCCATATTTAAAGGTTCTATACTTTTTCCTGTTGATAGCTT
>NZ_AZFI01000110.1:0-2520 GCF_001435755.1 Ligilactobacillus acidipiscis DSM 15836
GACTTCCACCCACAAATACTTTACGCTAACCCTGCTTCCCGACATTTTTTAATACATTTCTTTTTAATACGGCTAGAATTTTTGCTCCTTAACCTAGGGTACCAAATTAATGATATCTTTGCTAAAATGGGAACAAGACTTTGCAAGGGGATGGTGTCAGTGATTAGGATCTTAGTTGCTGGATATAAAGGAAAAATGGGCCAGCAAACAGTAACAATGATTTTAGAACATAAGGATTTTGAATTAGTCGGTGTTTATGATCCACATTCAGCGGATAGTTCATTAGTCACAGGCGGTATCGAAGTTCCGATTTATTCTCAACTTACTGCGATCCCAGATAGATGCGCGGATATTTGGGTAGACTTTACTTCACCTGCAGCTGTTTACGAAAATGCCAAAGCGGCTTTAGTTAAAAAGATTCATCCTTTGATCGGTACGACAGGACTATCTGACGACCAAATTACCAAATTACAGGGAATTGCTCAAGCAAGTGATATTTCGGGCTTGATAGTGCCGAATTTTGGCATTTCAGCCGTATTATTAATGGAATTCGCCCAACAAGCAGCTAAATATTTACCAGATGTTGAAATTATCGAAATGCATCATGATCAAAAAGTAGATGCTCCCTCAGGTACGGCGCTCAATACAGCCAAGAAAATATCGGAAGTACGGCAGTCACATCATCAAGGAGCACCTAATGAAAAGGAAATTCTCAAAGGTGTTCGTGGTGGCGAATATGATGGTATTAGGCTGCATGCTGTGCGTCTGCCTGGATATGTGGCTCATGAACAAGTATTATTCGGCGGTCCAGGAGAAGCTTTAACGATCCGACAAGATTCATTTGATCGAGCATCTTTCATGACTGGGGTCGCGCTTGCAATTGAAAAGATCCAGACAATATCAGGCTTGAGAGTAGGTTTGGAAAACGTCCTATGAAAGTAATTAATTTACCTCAAAATTTTATCGATGCACGCCCCATATTGGAGCAATTACAAAAACATGGTTATGAAGCATATTTCGTCGGTGGAAGTGTCCGTGACACCCTATTAGAAACAAGTATCAATGATGTTGACATTGCCACAAGTGCGTACCCCGCTGAAGTTAAAAATATTTTCAAAAGAACAGTCGATACAGGTATCAAGCATGGGACAGTCATGATCTTGGACCACGGACAGGGGTATGAAGTCACTACTTTTCGAACCGAAAGCGGATATCAAGATTTTAGGCGTCCCGACAGTGTAACCTTTGTGCGTTCTTTAAAAGAGGATCTAAAAAGGCGCGATTTAACGATCAATGCGCTTGCCATGGATCCACAAGGCAATATTATTGATCTTTTTGGCGGCTTAAATGATCTCAAAGCAAAAACTATTAAGGCAGTTGGTCAACCGGCTGCCAGATTCCATGAAGATGCTTTACGGATGATGCGTGCCGTTCGTTTCGTAAGCCAGTTAGGCTTTACTTTAGATAACCAGACACGTTTAGCAATCAAAGAAAACGCACCGTTGTTAACGAAAATAGCAGTCGAACGGATCCATGTGGAATGGATCAAATTAATGCTCGGCAAAGATCCACAAAAAGGGTTAAATGAGTTTCTTAAGACTCAAATGTTTCAATACTGTCTGTCTTTTAAGGAACACGAAGAAGGTTTAAAAAAGATTGCCCAACTTTCCAACTTGAATTTGCACTCCGAAATTGCGGTGTGGGTTTTGATCGGCCATTTCTTTGGACTAAAACCTGAAGAAACTGGACAAATGTTACGGGAATGGAAAAGTTCCAATGAAATAATCGCTGATGTTGTTAAAGCGCAAAAAGCCTTGAATCATTTTCCAGTTCTAAATCCACAGGTCCTCTACCAAACAGGGTTGCCATTGTTGTTAGTTGCAAATCAGGTAGCAAAGTACGAAAATAATGCATTGCCTGAAGCAACATTATCCGACTGGTACAATTCTTTGCCAATTAAAAGTAAAAAAGAACTTCAATTAACCGGGACAGACTTGATAAAAAACTTGGAATTTAAGCCTGGCCCTCAAATTGGAAAAACTATTAATTCCATAGAACAGCTTGTTTTAAATGGAAAATTGCCTAACAAAAAAGAGGCTTTATTGCATTATACAAAAACAGTAATGTAGGATTTTATAAAAAGAGATATTTAATGACATTTGCATGAAAGAGTGAAAATTTTGCAAACACTACGGGTAGAACATTTAACAAAAACGTATGGTGAAAAAACTTTATTTGAAGACTTGAACTTCATTATTAACGAGCACGATCGAATTGGTTTGATCGGTACAAATGGTTCAGGTAAAACAACTTTGCTTAATGCAATTAGCGGAGCTGATCCGGCGGATTCAGGAGAGTTGATTCATGCTAACGATTATGAGATCGGCTATCTACGGCAAGATCCTGAATTGGCTGCTGATGAAACAGTTATGGAAGCTGTATTTCAGGGGAGCGCTGCAGTTTTTAAAATCATTCGTGCTTATGAAGAAGCTTTGCGTGAGCTTGAACAGCATCCTGAAC
>NZ_AZFI01000110.1:2527-7121 GCF_001435755.1 Ligilactobacillus acidipiscis DSM 15836
AAGCTGAAGAACGCATGAACGAGGCAGATGCGTGGACTGCAGAAAATGATGTTAAAACTATTTTGACTCAGCTGCATTTGGATGAACTAGACCAAAAAATCGCAAATCTGTCAGGAGGCCAAAAAAAACGGGTCGGTTTAGCCCAAATTTTAATTCAAAGCCCTGATTTATTGATTTTAGACGAACCAACAAACCATCTGGATTTTGATTCTATTGATTGGCTGGAAGATTATCTTAAAAACTATCAGGGTGCTCTTTTGATAGTGACACATGATCGATATTTTCTAGATCACGTTGCCAATCAAATCTATGAGTTGTCTTTTGGTAAACTTTACACTTATCAAGGCAACTATGAAGATTCTGTCCGACAAAAGGCTGAAAGACAAGAAAAAGCACTGCAAAAAGAGCATAAAGACCAGCAATTATACAAAAAAGAATTAGCATGGATGAAAACTGGTGCTAAAGCTCGTTCAACTAAACAGCAAGCTAGGATCAACCGTTTTGAAAAATTAGCGGACAAAGTGAGCAACAAAGTTCAAGTCGACCAAAACATCGATATCAATTTAGGACAGCAACGTTTAGGAAAAAAGGTTATTGAATTAAAAGAAGCTTCACTTAAATTGGGAGAACATCAAATAATTCAAGACTTCAGCACGATGATCAATGCTGGAGATCGCATCGGTATTACCGGAAAAAATGGTGCAGGCAAGTCGAGTTTTCTAAATATTCTAGCTGGACAGCTTTCGCTTGACTCTGGGGAACTAATAATCGGTGAAACTGTCAAAGCTGCTTATTATCGGCAACAGACTGAGAAGATCCCTGAAGACAAACGTGTTATTAACTACTTGAATGAAGTAGCCCAAAATGTAGTTAATACTGAAGGTGAACGGATCAGTACGACCCAGTTGCTAGAACAATTTCTTTTCCCACGTTTTATGCATGGAACATTGATCAGAAAATTATCTGGGGGAGAAAAACGGCGGCTATACTTGCTGAAACTACTGATGATGCAGCCTAATGTTTTATTCTTGGACGAACCGACCAACGATTTAGATGTGGGGACCTTGACAATTCTTGAAAATTATTTAGAGACATTTGCTGGAACTGTCGTCACTGTTTCACATGACCGTTATTTTTTGGATAAAGTCGCAGATCGTTTGCTGATTTTCGATGGTGATGCCAAGATTGAGCATTATAGCGGGCAGTTTACGGATTACTTGAAACAAGAAAAACAAAGTACTAGAGTAACATCTAAGAAAGTGTTGCCTGCATCTCATAAATCGGAAGCAGCAGTTCAAAAACCTAAAGTCAAAACTAAATTAACTTACGCCGAACAAATCGAGTTTGATAATTTGGAACAAGAAATCGATCAAATCGAACAAAAGACAAAAGATGTTAAAGAACAGATGGCGACGATCAGCGGAGATGACTATTTGCAGTTAGGTGATTTACAGCAACAACTGACGACCTTAGAAAAAGAATCGGAAGAAAAAATGGCACGCTGGGAAGAGCTTGGACAATATGTCGATTAACTTTGTTACAGACTGCTAAATAAATATTGGAGGAAAGTTATGACTAAGTTAGAGGAACCATATTTACAATTGATCAGAGATATTTTAGATCATGGTCACTATAAGGGAGATCGGACCGGGACGGGGACAAAGAGTTTATTTGGCTATCAAATGCGCTTTGACCTTAGTCAAGGATTCCCATTATTAACAACGAAGAAGGTCCCCTTTGGCTTGATCAAAAGCGAATTGTTGTGGTTTTTAAATGGCGACACTAATATCCAATTTTTATTAAAACATAAAAATCATATTTGGGATGAATGGGCCTTTGAGAAATGGGTCAACAGTCCTGAATATAATGGCCCTGACATGGCGGATTTCGGATTACGTGCACAACGAGATCCTAAATTTAATCAAGAATATCAGGAACAAAAGAAACTTTTCTGTCAAAAAATTATTGATGATGATAATTTCGCAAAAAAATATGGTGATTTAGGAGACGTCTATGGTGCCCAATGGCGACGCTGGCAGACTCGTTCTCATGAAACGATCGATCAGATCCAAAACGTGATCGAAACTATCAAAAATAACCCTAACTCACGCCGGATGATCGTAACCGCCTGGAATCCTGAAGATGTGCCCTCAGCCGCTTTACCACCTTGCCATACTCTTTTTCAATTTTACGTATCTAATGGTAAATTAAGTTGTCAATTGTATCAAAGAAGTGGTGATGTTTTCTTAGGAGTTCCATTTAATATTGCCAGTTATGCCTTACTGACAAGCCTGATCGCACGAGAAACCGGCCTAGAAGTTGGTGAGTTCGTTCATACTTTAGGTGATGCTCATATTTATGTCAATCATTTGGAACAAGTCAAAGAGCAGCTCCAGCGAGAACCAAAAGACGCACCGCAATTGTGGCTAAATCCAGAAAAGAAACATATTGAAGATTTTACGATGGCAGACATTAAGGTCACCAATTATGAATCATGGCCCGCTATCAAAGCTCCAGTTGCGGTTTAAAAATAGTTTAAGCTGTTAATAAACACTATTTCACTTTCTTCAAAGTGGTGAAAGGTGTTTTTTGTTTTTGGAACATTAAACTCCTCATAACAGCTTGCAATTAATGTTAAACAATAAGTTAATTATAAATTCTGCAAAATAGTGTTTAGAGAATATAAAATTTAAAATTATCATGCTATGATAAATGCACGTGAATCTATTTGAATAAGGGTGGGATAAATGAAAAAAATAACTGAGATCAGCAAATTTTTAATAACTTTGTTGGCTCTTAGCTGTATTTTCTTTGGAATTTTTTATTTTCTGGCTCGTCCACATCAGGATCAGTCATCGCAGCCAGAACAAACTGCTCACACAGAAGCTAAAAAGCACAAAGAAACAAAACTAACTGATTTAACTGTAGTTGGTTTGGGCGATTCATTGACCTATGGTGTCGGCGATACCCAAGAACGGGGAGGCTATGTTTATCTGCTCAAACAAAAATTACTTAAAAATGATGCTAAAAGTGTAACTGATTTTAATTTTGGCAAAACCGGAGATACAACTACTCAAATCAAGCAAAGACTAGATTCTCAAGCTGAAATCAAACAGCAGCTGAAAAAAGCAGATGTGATCACGGTCACAGCGGGTGGAAATGATCTGATGCATGTCTTGCAAAATAATTTTCAAACCATATCTTCCAACCATTTTAATGACAGCATGCAAAGAGCAAAGGACAGTTATCGTTTGAACATGACGGCTTTGTTAAAAGATATTCGTGCGACGAACAGCAAGGCGCCGATTTTCCTATTTTCTGTTTATGACCCTTTTTATGTCTATTTTCCAGGAATAACCGCTTTACAAAAATATACCTCACAATGGAATAAGGTAGCGGCTGAACAAGTCAAACAATTAGACTCGACTTATTTTGTCGATGTCGAGCGGCAATTGTCTGAAGGACAATATTATGGCAAGTCAAAAGTAAACTTAAAAAAATCAACTAATGCCGATCTTAGTCAAGCAGATGATAAAAATTTGGAAAAACTATTATCAGATCCGAAAGAAAAAAATGATTATTTGTCCGCAGAAGATCATTTCCACCCTAATGATGATGGATATCAATTGATGACTAAAAAGCTGTACAAAACTATGCTTAAACATAAAGAAACTTGGTTTAAGGAGACACAATAATGAAAAAAAGTACCCAAAAGAAACGTAGTGTTGCAAATAAAAAACACAGAAACCCATGGAAAATCGCTTTTACCGTTCTATTAGCAATGATCATTGCCAGCGTCGCATTTGTAGCGGTTGAAGTATATACACCAAGTACAAAAGTGCAGCAGGAAGCCAAAGTCCAACCCGCCACGAATCAGATGACTTCCATTGATGTCAAAATGGACAAAAAACAGTTAGGCAGTGTACTTAATTATTACTTAAACCATCAGCAAAAAAATAGTAATAATATTAAATATAAGTTTATTTTAAATCAGTCAGCCATTTTGATCGGAACTACCAAGGTTTTGGGCAAAAAGGTCTCATTCACGCTATATGCTGTTCCAACTCTTAATAAGGATGGCAATATTTTGTTGAAAATAAAATCAGTTGCAATTGGTTCGTTAAACGCTCCTAAACAATTTATTTTAACTTATGTGAAGAATCATTTTAAAACTGGACGCGCAGTTCAAATCTCTCCTAAAAAATCCGAGATCACTTTGAACTTAAACCGTGTAAAAACTAAACAAGGTATTCGGGTCAAGGGGCAGTCCTTGGATCTTAAAAATGATGATATTCGGTTTAGAGTATTGATTCCACTCGGAGAGGAGGAAAAATAATGGACAATGAAATGACATTTTACCAATTTTTAATGACTTTACGGGATCCCGATGACTATGATGAGGTCGTTCAATTTGCCAATAATGCATTTTATGATCAATCATTTCCAAAACAGCAAACAAACTATCAAAAACTTTCACAGTATTTGGAAATGAACGGTAATTATTTGCCTTCCATGACAATCTTTGATGACGCTTGGCAGCAGTATTTAGAAAAAATACAATAGAATACGCGTGGTGCTAGTTCGTAATAATTCT
>NZ_AZFI01000111.1 GCF_001435755.1 Ligilactobacillus acidipiscis DSM 15836
AAATAAAGAAATAAAATTTTGAATTACTTAATAATACGAGGAGGTATTTCTATGACAAAACCATCCGCAAAATCGGAACTGATCGAGGTCAGCTCGAACCCGCTGACTTTTCATTTGCATAATTCTCAGGTTAGTTATGTCTTGGGCGTTGAGGATGAAAATATCTTAGCGCACCATTATTATGGCAAGGCAGTTGACCATTATTCCAATTTGCGTCGCTATCCTCGGTTGATGCGGCATTTTGCACCAAGCCCTGAAGATATAGAAACAAGAGATTTTTCTTTGAGTACATTACCGCAAGAATTTCCAGGGGCTGGAGGTGCTGATTACCGTGAACCGGGGATCGTTGTCCAGTTTCCAAATGGTTCCCGAACTGTCAATTTTACCTATGATTCTTATACGATCTCGGATGGGAAGCCTCAACTAGCCGGGCTGCCGGCAACGTTTGCCCAAGAAGATGAAGCACAGACACTAACTGTCAAATTAGTCGAAAGTGATGCTCAGTTGGAACTTTATTTGTCCTACACGATTTTCCGTGATCTGCCGGTTATCACGCGCAGTGCTCGTGTTAAAAATTTGGGTCAGCAGCCGGTTCAAGTTCAACGCCTCGTTTCATTTAGCTTGGACTCGCCTGACAATGAGTTAAATTTGCTGCAACTAAATGGTCGTTATGCCCAAGAAAGAAATGTGACGATCGAACCGCTGAACACGGGTATTAAGATCCTAGACTCCAAGCGGGGAGCTTCAGGTCATACACAAAATCCATTTTGCGCACTGATCGACCCGCATGCCACGGAATTTTCCGGTGAAGTTTTTGGCTTTTGTCTGGTCTATAGCGGTAGTCATAAATCAATCATTCAAATGGATGGTTATAACCAGGTCAGGATTCAAATGGGGATCAACGATCAAAACTTTGAATGGTGGCTGGAACCGCAAAAATCATTTCAATCACCAGAAGCTGTTTTAGTGCATAGCGAGCAGGGCTTAAATTCGATGTCGCAAAGCTTTCATGAGTTATTCTTGAATCATTTGATGAAAAGCAAGTATTCACACCAAACACGTCCGATCTTGCTGAACAACTGGGAAGCCACCTACTTTAACTTTGATGAAAAAAAGCTGCAAGATATTATCGCGTCTTCTCATGATCTTGGGATCGAAATGTTCGTGCTAGATGACGGCTGGTTTGGTGAACGAGATGCTCCTAACAGTTCGCTGGGGGATTGGGTCGTTGACCGAAAAAAATTGCCGAACGGTCTCAAGCCGCTGAGTGACTATTGTCATAATTTGGACATGAAATTTGGTCTGTGGTTCGAGCCGGAAATGATCTCTGTCAAATCTAAACTATATCAAAGTCATCCTGATTGGGTCTTAGAGGTCCCAGGGCAGCGACGTTCGATCGACCGCAGTCAGTTCGTGCTTAACTTAGGCAGGGCAGAGGTCCGTGATTATTTACTCGAGCGGATGTCTTATATCATTGAACATGCTGATCTTGACTATATCAAATGGGATATGAACCGTAACATGACTGAAGTCTATGATGCCAAGCTTTCAGCTTCGGAGCAAGGTGAGGTCTCTCATCGCTATATCTTAGGTTTGTATGATCTTTTAGAACGTTTGACGGATAAATATCCTGATATTTTATTTGAAAGCTGTTCGGGCGGCGGTGGTCGCTATGATGCCGGAATGTTGTATTACATGCCGCAAACATGGACTTCTGATAACACGGATGCAATAGCACGATTGAAGATCCACTATGGAACAAGTTTAGTTTATCCGGTCGTTTCGATGGGAGCCCATGTTTCAGCAGTACCCAATGAACAGACAGGACGGATGACCCCGTTGAGAACTAGAGGGCTGGTTGCTTCGAGTGGTAATTTGGGATATGAATTAAATCCACTGAACTTGTTGGAAAACGAAAGACAAGAAGTTAAGTTACAAGTCAAGTGGTATAAGGCTCACCGTCGTTTGATCCAGTTTGGCAAGCTCTATCGTTTGCAAAATCCGTTTGAAACAACGAGGACAGCTTGGATGTTTGTCTCAGATGATAAAAAAGAAGCTGTTGCGATGTACTTTAATATCTTTTCAGAGGCTTCATCGCCATTGCACATGCTGAATTTTGTCGGTTTAAACCCCAGCCAAAAGTATAGCGTCAATGGTGAATATACGGCTTACGGCAGTGAGTTGATGCAAATCGGGATCTACCCACTGACGCAAAACGATGGTGATTTTGACAGTGCTGTTTTTGAATTAAAAGCAGTTGAATAGGATAGTCAGTTATTTTAATGAAAGGCCAGTATTTACAAATGTTGGTTTTAAAAGGTGCAGGCAAGCAGCGCTAAAAAAGCGTATGACTTTGCCTGTACCTTTTTATGCGCCAACTAGTTAGCAATGTTGTTAGTGTTGCTTATTTCTCTTTACATGAGCCGCGTGAAATTTTCGGTCAGCCAGTTGATAAGACTTAGCGTAAACAAGAAATTTAGTGCTTTATAATACTATTATAGCTATAATTATTATATAAATAGCTTTCATGAGGAAATAATAAATGGCTAGTAAAAGTTCGTTTGAAAAACGAAAAACGAATAATAAAGTAATCGCTATCGTGGTGATGATCATCATTTTATGTGCAGGCGGTATCGGGGTTGCCGGGGCATATCATGAACATGAAGTTACGAAACAGCACGTTAAAGCAAAAACACCCAATAATCATCAAGATGAGATCAAAAAAGTAAATCAGCTAAAAAAAGAGATGGCTGCAGAAAAAGATGAGCAGAAAAAATTGGCTGATTTAAAACAGCTGTAACAAGAGTATCAGAAATACCAAAAAAAGAGTTCTCCATATCTTAAGTTGACCAATGCTTATCAGGACGCTATTCATTCCGGTAAAGTTTATTTTCTAAATAAAACCAATGAAGTTATCAAGGCGAACACGATCACTGATATCCAGTCAGCTACTGATATTGATGGATTACAAGACAAGAGTGCAGCGTTAAAAGAGCAGCTTAAGTTTGTACGAGATAATAAGGAAATAGTCTATAGTCAGGCTAACGTCAAAGATTATACCAAGCAGATCAATGATTTGGTCAAGAAGTACAATGAGAGAGTTAGGATATTACAGACTGAGACTGAAAGCACAGATGATCAGTACAACGAAGCACCAGACCAAGCAGCTAGTTCGTCCCAGGAGAGCCAAAGTGATGGCGACAGTTCCAGCACAGCAGCTTCTAGTCAGAGTCAGAGCAACGGGAATGGTGGCCACAGCTCATACCAGGGCAGCAACTATAACTGGGGCAGTCAGTCATACAGCCAACCATCGCAGAATTATAGTCCAAGAAGTAATGGTGGAAATTCAGCAAATGCTGATCGAGAAAAGAATTCAAATGGAAGCACAAACGACAGGACAACTGATGGTAATGGGGAAAGCAGTTATGATCCTTCTACAGCAAATGGAACAACGATTATTAAAGATGTCAATGGAAATGGAACAACTTCAGGTAATTAATAATATTTATGAAACTGGGTCAAAACTAGAAACACTTGGAAAAATAAGTTGGCGAATATAATAAAAGTTGTGCCAGTCTTTTATAGTCTGATGTACTCCACAGCTCGTGGATTTAAGAGGACTGTTTTTAGAGAGATGATTGTGAATTACTCTATCTTTTTATAGCATTAAGAGTGAATTTGTGACACGAAATAAATAAGCAACAATACAAGAGCCCGCCCAAAACAAATAGGTCGGGCTTTTGTTTATTTATATGGGTAGAGTGAGCTTTTATTGATCTAGGCAATTATTTTTGTATCCCTTTGACTGTGCCAAGAATAAGAAACGGAAAAATTGTTGGAAATAGATTTTGAAACGAAAAATATCTAATGGAATAAATGGTCAATTAAAGATATTTGAGCATGCTTAGCCAATAAGTTGACAAATTTTAATGCTTAGAACAATATAGAAATGAAAGTTTGGAGAGCAAGACAGTTCTCAAAAATCAGTGGAAGTATCGTAATGATCTGTCAAATTCAATCGAACAAGAACGTTATTTATCTGATCGAAAAAAATATTTTGTCAATTTTTTTCAATAAAAAGAGCATTTATTTGTGAGTGCTGGTCCTGGTACACAGAGATTTCGGGTTTATTGAAAGGAAAGTATTATACCTCATTATTAATACATTAATTTAGGAGGTGGAACTGTGGCTCAAAAAAATACCAACGATATTATCGAAGTTTGTGGTAAGATCGCAAAAATTTTACTTGAGAATGGGGCAGAAACCACACGAGTTGAAAGCACAGTTGAATATATTGGCAGGGCTGCGGGAATCCAACTTAAATGTCACGCCACGATGACTGCAATTTTTGTGAATGTCAAAAACGCTGCTGGTTCTCTTACACATTTGGAAAAACCACGAGTTAGTTCTTTTAATTTACAAAAAGTTGATGAGATCAATACCTTATCACGAGAATTTTCTAGTCATAAGATCGAGTTCGACCAACTTCAAAGCAGAGTAGAAGCAATTGATCATCAAGTAATTGATTTTTCCTGGCCGCAAAAGATCCTTAGTGCTGGTTTAGTTTCTGTCGCTCCGATGCTTTTATTCAAGGCATCTTGGAAAGATCTGCTATTTGCTTTTTTTATAGGCATTTTAGGTTATTTAGCGTCTCAATTGGCTGGTCGACATTCTGCTACTCCTTTTTTGGGGGCTATTACCGGTGGTTTGGTGATCAGTTTGATAGCTACAAGTCTTAAACAAGCAGGAATCGCTGACAGTTCAAGTAATATTGTTATTAGTGCTTTAATGCCCCTAGTCCCTGGTGTTCCACTAACTAATTCTTTGCGGGAGATCATTGAGCGAGATATTATTTCTGGTCTTGTTCGGGGGATGGATGCTTTGATGATAGCCGGGTCGATCGGTATTGGGGCGATCGTAGGGACCTTTTTAGCAAATTTGTTGATTGGAGTTTTGTAAATGGAACTTGTTTTAGGATTCATTTTTAGCTTCTTGTCAACATTGGGTTTCGGTGTAATTACTAACGTGCCTCGTCGTGTTCTGATACCTGCGGGCATTACAGGAGCATTTGGCTGGACCGTTTACTTATTGACCGAACCGCTAACTACTAGTATTATCTTGCCAAATCTTTTGGCTGCTTTAATTATCGGCTTATTGGGCAACATCAATGCTGTTTTTATTAAGGTTCCAGTGAATTTAATTTACATCCCATGCCTAGTTTCACTTGTGCCTGGGGTAGTTATTTATGCCAGCCTTAAAGATTTTACTTTGGGATATTATAATGCTGCTGGACACAACTTGATCAAGACTTTAACCGTTGCATTGGCTTTGGACCTTGGTTTTGCTATTGCAGAGTCACTTTTTAAAAAGTGTCGTCATATTATTAGTAAGAATAGAATAAAAAGGAAGGGAAATCTTTAAAATGAATTTACACGATAAATTGATGGAAAAATTGCGGGATGCACAACCGGAAATGATAAAGATACGTCGCCGTTTGCATGCACATCCGGAAGTATCATTTCATGAAAAAGAAACAGCTAAATATATTAAGGATTTTTATCATGATTTAGATTGTAAAATTACTGGTTTTGGAGATGGGTATGGCTTTGCGGTAGATATTGAAAGTGGTCACCTAGGTAAAGGGCTTGCTTTACGAGCCGATTTTGATGCTTTAGCAATTCAAGAAGAAAATGACCTTGAGTTTAAATCCCAAAATAAGGGAGTCATGCATGCATGTGGACATGATGGACACACGGCTTATATGATGGTTTTAGCGAAGATATTAATTGAATTAAAAGATCACTTAAAGGGCAGCATTCGTATTATTCATTAACCAGCTGAAGAAGTTTCTCCTGGTGGTGCTAAAAGTATGTTAGCTGACGGTGTTTTAAGGGGCATAGATAATGTTTTAGGGTTACATGTGATGAGCAGTATGCCCAATTGTTCGATTGGCTATCATTTGAATGAAACCCAAACGGGACGTAGTAATTTTACTATCACTTTCAATGGCAAAGGTGGTCATGCTTCAATGCCGCAACTTTCTAATGATGCAATAGTAGCTGGGGCATATTTTGTCACAGCTGTACAGACAGTTGTTTCTCGTCGTATCGATCCTTTTGACACAGCTAGTGTGACTATTGGTTCTTTTGATGGAGCCGGCTCATACAACGCCATTAAACAAAGTGTCACACTTAAGGGTGATGTGCGTGTAATGAAGGAAGATACGCGTCAAATAGTGCGTGAACAAATCGAAAAAATTGCTCATGGTGTTGAAGCCATGTTCGGTGTTAAAGCAGTCATTGATTATGAGGATAACTATCCAGTTTTGTATAACGACCCACAATTAACTAAAGAAACGGTCGAAAGTATTCAATATGCAAACTTGCCTGAAATCAAACAGGTCTTTGATTGTGGACCTCAAGATCCTTCGGAAGATTTTGCCTATTTTGCCCAAGACACCCCAAGTTGCTTCTTTTATGTCGGTTGTCAAACTGCAGATGGTCACGACCATCCCCACCACAGCCCGGATTTCTTAATGAGTGAAGATTGCTTATTGGTTGCTGGTGAGGCGGTCGGGACAGCCGCTTTATCTTATCTTGGAGTGTAACGCGCGATAACTTAAAAAGGACAACAAGATGTTGATGTCTGAGGTTTAAACCAGCGCTAGAAGACGCCGTTTGTATAAGATGATAGCTGATGTAAAGCATGTTATACTTTAATCGTAAAGAAAAGGGGAGTTATGTACTAGCATAGTTCTTCTCACAAGCCGCTTCGTTGGTAGCATAATTACAAACTACTATTGAATAGTCGCCCTATAACCATGCCGAAGTTATAGTGGGGCGGTTTTTTTATTTGTCCTTTTTGTTGGACAAAACAGCCACTGCACTTAAAACTTGTTAAACAATTATAGAATAGGTTGGTAAAAAGATTGAGAACGATAACAAGTGGGGACGACTTACCGCAGAATTTGTCAATCTAGTTTGCTATAATAAGTTAAACAACAGAGCGAAGTGAATCGCTTAAAAGTTGAGCACTATCGGACTTTAA
>NZ_AZFI01000112.1 GCF_001435755.1 Ligilactobacillus acidipiscis DSM 15836
TTTACACAAACTTCTTGACACTCCCCATTTTTTCTAACATAGAATATAATTTAAGTAATGGTTTTATTTTAAAGAAAAGGAAGATGGCTATGACAGCTAAAAAAACAGTGTCTATTGCAGCTACTCTGATCGCGATCAGTCTTTCACTTGCAGCATGCAGTTCGAAGTCAGGCAGTAAAAATGACCAGCAAGTTCTCAATTGGAGCGAAGCAACCGAACTTTCATCCATAGACCCTTCCAAAGCAACCGATTCTGAAAGTTTCGATATGTTAGGAAATTCAATGGAAGGTCTGTATCGCTTGGGAAAGAACTCGAAAGTAGAACCCGGGATCGCCCGCTCGACAAAAATCAGCAAGAATAAACTACACTATACATTTACTCTCCGTAAAGGAGCTAAATGGAGCAATGGCGATGAGGTCACGGCTAAAGATTTCGTTTACTCGTGGAAAAGAACAATCGATCCTAAAACCGGCTCCTCTTATTCATACTTATTTGACGGCGTGGCCAATGCTAACGATATTATCAATGGCAAAAAATCCCCAACAACATTAGGGATCAAGGCTGATGGCAAGTATAAACTGAGTGTCACTTTAGATAAACAAGTCCCATACTTTAAATTATTAATGGGCTTCCCAGTTTTCTTCCCACAAAACGAAAAAGCTGTTAAAAAATACGGGTCAAACTACGGAACAGAATCAAAATATATGGTCTACAATGGTCCATTTGTCATGAAAAACTGGACTGGTTCTAATCTCAGCTAGAAGTTCAAGAAAAATAATGATTACTGGGATAAGAAAAACGTTAAATTGTCCGGTATTAATTTCAAAGTCAATAAGAGTCCTTCAACTGCCTATATCAGTCTGGTAAGAGCGATATGTCGCAGCTAAGTACCGAACAGGCACGTCAACTAAATAAAAAGCCTGGTTTCACTGTTGAAAAGAGCGGGCAAATGACTTATCTTGAATTTAATCAGAAACAGGCTGCCTTCAAAAATACTAAGATCCGTCAGGCTCTTTCTTTAGCAATCAACCGTAAACAGTTAGCCGGTAAAATCATGGGGGAAGGCACAGAAATTCCAACTGGGATCGTTCCAAACGGTTTAGCTAAAAATAATGGTACCGACTTTTCCAAAGAAGCTAAGACCGATGATCTGCGTTACAGCGAAAGTGAAGCAAAGCGCCTGTTTAATGAAGGATTAGCGGAAATTGGACAATCCAAACTACGTTTCACTCTTTTAGGTGCTGATACGGATCAAAGTAAAGATGTCACTGCATATATCCAAAGTCATCTTGAACAACACTTAGGTCCTGACAAAATCAGAGTCGATGTTTCAAACGTTCCTTTGAAGACCCGCCTGTCGCGTTCACGTGCCGGAAACTTTGATGCAGTTGTAGCCAACTGGGTTGCCGATTACACAGACCCGATCTCATTTATGGAACTCTTTACCACCGGCAATGAGTATAACGATGGTTCATGGTCCAATTCCCAGTATGATGAGTTGATCAAAGCAGCTAAGACTACTGATGTAGCAGATCCCGATAAACGCTGGAATGATATGATCAAAGCTTCCAAAATATTGAGCAAGGATATGGGTGTTTCACCTTTGTATCAACAAAATTCACCAGAAATGATCAGGCCAAAAGTCAAGGGACTGATCGTCAACTCTGCTGGCGCTATGTATAACTATAAAAATGTTCATATAGAGGAATGATCAATAAAAGTAAGCTAACTAATTATTTTCGCTCATCCTTTTCTCGCATTATCAAAAAAGCTGGCAGTTTCAATCTTGAAAAAGATAGGAACTGCTAGCTTTTTTAGTTCAATTATAATAAAATACCTCTGGCGAAAATTCTCATTCTCATAATTATTAACAGGTCTTACACTTGATTCGTTTCTTGCAAAAAACGACTTTCTATCTTATCTTGCAATTTACTGAGCTCGTCTTCAACATTATTCTTCTCCTGGTCAGCGTTATAACGTCTGATCTGTCCCATTAGATTACTAAAATCCAACAATGACAATACGTAGGTACGATCGGCCATTTTTTGATCTTCGTGATACTTCTTCAAGATCTTACGTTTAGGGCCTACATAGAGATCATAGTCTTGAAACTGTGCGATCAAATCATTTTTCGACAAAATATTACCTCCTCTTACTTCAGTATAGTCCTTTTACCTAAAGCTTTTCAAAATATCCAACTATTTTTCACAAAGAAAAATAAAGCACCAGCATTAACTGATGCTTTATCACCTACCACACAAACTAACATCAAAACCACTTACTGCTTTAAAAATTGCTGCTCAATGTAACGCTTGATAATTTGCTTCTTTTCTGCTCCAGCTTCCTTGTATTGAACAATATAATTTTTAAGATAAGCCATCATTTCAGGTGAAAACTTATACTTCTTGTCTTCTAAATCATATTTTGCAACCAGATCCATGCTGTATCTTTGAACCAAATTATCGTGTTCATCGGCATAAAGCGCAAAGTCAGGAAAATCCACCAATAACTTATATCCCATAATTTCACTGTCTAAGTCATGTGTCATTCGCTCAACTCCTTTGCTTTACCACATTATTCATTACTTATGCTGTCTGTCTCTCATGAAATCATGCTTTAATATACCCATAAAGTAACAATCCCGATAACTTCCTCGCGCATAAAATTGTTCCTTCATAGTTCCTTCTAATTGGAATCCCAATTTTTTATAGACATGAATTGCCGATTTATTTACAGTATCAACATACAAAAACACCTTATGCATATTTAGAATATAAAAAGCATGTTCCAATGCACTTTCCATCGCTTTTTGCGCTAACTTTCTACCACGAAATTTACTCAGAACAATAACTTGGATCTCGCACGTCCGCGGTATGTAGTCAATATCTACCAATTCCACAACACCTGCAAACTCCCCTGCTTCTTCGATCACAAAACGGCGTTCGTGCGTATCATGAATATGTTCATTATATAACTCTTCTAACTCGTCATAGGATTCATACGGTTCTTCAAACCAATATGCCATAGTATCTTGCTCATTACGAACACCATGAACATCCTTAAGATCTTTTCTTTCTAACGGCCTGATCAGCAAATTGACCCCTCCTCTTCTTAATTCTACCAAAGGGTTAAGATATCACAATGAAAATGTCCTAATATTACTACTATTTAATGTTTACTCCTGTAAATTGTGATATTTTACCTCAGCAGAAAGGTATAACTAAAAAATTATCCATTTTCAAGCCAATAAAAAAAGCCAGTGCCTAGCGCACCAGCTTCTTTTTTATACTACTTGTTCTTCCAGTCAACTAATTGTTTTTAGCCAATTTCGATTTTATGCCCAGTTTCTTTCTTTTCTGCTTTTGGCAAGTTGATCGTCAATACTCCCTTATCGGACTTAGCCGAAATCTTATCACCAGCAACATCTGGCAAACGATAATTTCGAACATATTCGCCATATGAACGTTCACTTGCAATAACATTTTGTTTTTCATCTTTCTTATCAAGAGCTGAATTTCTCTTGACCTTAATGCTTAACACATCCTGGTCATAAGAAAGATCAATGTTTTCCTTATCAACACCAGGTATATCTACAGTTACTTGATAACCATCTTTAGTTTCCGTAATGTCACTCTTCATATTATCTGCTGAATCCATTGTAAAGAATGGTTCACCAAAGTTTTCAAAGAAACCGTCACCGATGTTCATCAATTGATTCAAGTTGCTTGCTAATTCATTATTCATATTATTTAGATCCCCTTTCCTTCTTTACATTGTACATAATACAACATTGGTCAAAGTTAGTCAAACTTTAGACAAATAAATTAATTAGTTTGATAATTACTGATATGAAAGGAACTTTACGGGAAAATATAGCTGATTTCTTTCAAAATAGTCAAAAAAAGTCAAACTTTTTTGAAATTAAATAATCAGGGAACCGTTTTAAGCAGAAGTTCCCTGACTATTTAAGTTTATTTATTACTTTTCAACAACATTTTTCTTGCGACCTGCCAAAAATTCGGTCAAATTATCGACCGCGATACCTAACAGACGGGCTCTTGTTTCTTGTGGTGCCCAAGCAATATGGGGAGTAATATAACAATTATCTGCATCTAACAATGGACTATCCGCATTAAGCGGTTCACATTGTGCAACGTCGACTGCTGCAGCAGCAATCTGACCATTATTCAGTGCATCAGCGACATCTTTCTCGTTGATCAGCCCACCCCTGGCAGTATTTAGCAGTATAGCCGAATCTTTCATCTTCTTTAAGGAAGAATCATTTATCATTTCTGTAGTGTCCGGTGTTTGCGGGACATGCAAGCTGACAACATCGGAGTTTTTCAGCAGAGTATCCAAACTCACCTGCTTTTGCCAATCTTGTTTAACTTTTTTAGGACGATGATTGTAAAAAATCACATTCATTCCAAATGCATGTCCGATCTCAGCAACCTTTTGAGCTATCCTGCCAAAGCCTACTAGTCCCAGTACCTTTCCCTGTAACTCTGTCAAAGGTTTGGCAAAGAAACTAAAGTCAGGATTACTTGACCATTTTCCATCATGAACTAACCGGTCATGTAAACCAACTTGACTAGTGATTTCCAATAACAGCGCAAAAGTAAATTGTGCCACAGCTTCAGTTCCGTAAGTCGGAATATTCGTAACTGTGATTCCTGCCTTGTTTGCCGCAGCTATATCGATCACATTATATCCAGTAGCTAAAACTCCAATATATTCTATGTTAGGTGCACTATTAATAATTTCCTCATCTATAGGGGTTTTATTTGTCAAAACGATCCGTGCATCACCGATCCGTTTTAAAATTTCTTTCTTATCAGTAAACGAAGTCCGATCATAAATCTCACATTCACCGATCTCTTGTAACGGTGCCCAATCAATATCACCTGGATTTAACGCATATCCATCCAAAACAACAATCTTCATTAAAAGTACCTCCTCGTATTATAAGATCAAAACAGAGCGGAAAAAACCGTTTAAGAAACAAATATCAGTAAAACCAGACATATCTACGCATATATGTCATATCTTGGTGCTCTATTAAATAAATTTTTCTTAGCTAAAATAGTCACACTATAACTATTATTCTACCAATTAACAAACCTAATTTTCAAAAAATAGTTTGTATGCAATACTTTTTTAAAGAAGTACTTGACGCGCAAATAAAAAATCAGTAAATTATATCTATAGTTACTAACAAAAAGTAAGCTTTTTCTAACGTCTGGAGGTTTGTAAAATGACAGCTACAAATAAATTAGTTTTTGGACTTGACACATTTGGCGATGTTCCTGATGATCCAGCAAACGATCTCCCTGTTTCATATTCAGTCGCCTTGAAGCAAATAATCAAAGAAGCAAAATTAGCAGATGATATAGGGATCGATGTAATTGCCTTAGGCGAGCATCATCGTCCTAAATATGCTATTTCCAGCCCTGATACGATGCTGGCTGCAATTGCAACTATCACTAAAAATATTAAACTCAGTACTGGGGTCACAGTACTCAGCTCAGATGATCCAGTCCGTGTTTACGAACGTTTTGCAACACTAGATAATATTTCCGATGGCAGAGCCCAAATTATGCTAGGCCGTGGCTCATTCACTGAATCATTTCCATTATTTGGCTACAATTTAGAAAATTATGATGCCTTATTTGAAGAAAAGATGGCCTTATTTAATAAATTACGCGATGGAGGAGCTGTTAATTGGTCTGGCAAGTTTACTCAAACCTTAGAAAAGCAAAAAATCTATCCCAAGATCAGCGGTCATAAGTTGGACACTTATGTTGGTGTGGGTGGAACTCCTGATTCGATCATCAGAGCCGCTTACTATGGTTTCCCAGTTATTTTAGCGATCATTGGTGGTGCTCCTGAAAAATTTAAGCCATACGTTGATCTTTACCAGCGAGCTGCCGCCCAGTTTAACCAACCACAACATACCTTAGGCATGCATTCACATGGCGTAATTGCGGACACAGATGATGAAGCCTACAATATCGCGTGGAAATATTTGCGCAGGTCGATGGATCGGATCGGGTCTGATCGTGGTTGGGTACCGATGGACAAAAAGCGTTTCGACTTTGAGGTCAAGAAAGGTTCCTATTATGTTGGAACACCAGAGCATGTCGCACACAAAATCGCTGATAAAATGACTAAAGTTGGCGTGAAACGATTTGATTTCATCTATGGTGCCGGAGGACAATATGCTTTTCAAAGAGAAAAGTCAATTGAACTTTACGGTACAAAAGTTGTCCCTTTAGTCAAAGATCTCATAAAGTCGGGGGAATACAGCTATGAATAAACCAGTGATCGGGATTTTAGGAGCAGGAAAATTAGGTACTACACTTGCCAAATTAAGTACCAAAGCCGGCTATCAAACGCTGATCGCAAGTTCAAAACCAGCCGCTAAGATTCAACTAACGATCAGTGTTCTTGCTCCAAAGGCTACTGCTCTTTCAGCCCAAGAGGTGACCCGGCAAGCAGACATCGTTATTTTGGCCCTTCCTCTGAGCAAATATAAAACTATTGAAAAAACAGGGTTAGCTGGAAAAGTAGTTTTAGATGCCATGAACTATTGGTGGGAAGTTGACGGAACAGATAACATCTATACTACAAAAGATCATTCATCTTCAGAACTAGTGCAACAGTACTTATCAAAAAGTACCGTTGTCAAAGCTTTGAATCACATGGGGTATCATGACCTTGAAGATGAAGCAGGAAACGGCAAAGATGGTCAGCGCAAAGCCATCACCCTTGCTGGGGATGATTTTAAAGCAGTTGCTGCGGCTGCCAAAATTGTCACAGATCTCGGATTCGATCCTTTAATACTTGATTCATTGGCACAAGGCAGAATTTTAGAGCCAGGCACTTCCTTATTCGGCGCAGATGAAACTCAAAAAAGTCTACAGAAAATAATTGATAACGAACTTCAAAAACTATAGAAAAAAACCGTTAGTTCAGACTGTGATCTGCAACTAACGATTTTTATTTGTCCTTAATATACCTGGATTATTCATAATTTTACCTTGAGG
>NZ_AZFI01000113.1 GCF_001435755.1 Ligilactobacillus acidipiscis DSM 15836
AGTGTTGCACTTCAATTTTAAATCGGGGTAAGATTTAAAACACGTAAAACCGTATAGTTTATTGTTGTTTCAAAAGTTTATCTTGATAACAAAAAAGAGGTCCAGAAATCGTTTTTTGATTTCTGGGCCTCTTTTTTCTATCTAAATTTGAAACGTCAAAGTGCCAAGATCACACTATAGGTCTGCACCTGATAGTGCTCACTTTCTCCCGTTTCTCTCCACTCTGTTTTATTTTAACAAGTAGATATACAAATGATCAGCTGAAATGCCTATACTAAAGTCAACTCCATTGGAATGGATCGTCTTAGCAGTTGTTTTCGTTGACTTGTTTGTATTCATTTGCTTTTTAAATTGTTTTAAAACCGCTTTTGGATCAGCACCCACAGCTGAAGATAACATAGAAAACTTCAAAATAAAATCACGCGCCTGAGTTTTATTCTTCATGGCCTTTGTTGGCACAACTAATGCTAAAGCATTAACTTTTTCATCTTTAACATTAGCTCGCAACTGAAAATTCTTTTTCTTTTGCAAATCATGGATCCCATTTTTCGCTTGTGTTGGCAACTGGTCTTTCTTAGCCGCCTCTTGTGCCTGAGCCAATTTAGGTTTTAAGACGGCTTGCTTTTGCTGTAACTGTTGTGCTTCTTGTTTTAGTTTTTCTCCCGCCTGCGCTTGTTTCTGCAAATCAGCTGCTGCTTGCTGATCTTGGCTTTGAGCAACGGCTTTTTGATCAGCAGCAACCTTCTTTTGAATCTCTGCTTGCTGTGCTTTTAATTGTTGTGCCTGCTTTTGCATAGACATAACAGCTTTTTGGTCTTGGGCAGACAACTTAGTCAGCACAAGTCCTTGATCAAATTTTTGCTTGATCTGAGAATAATTTCCTAAAGGTTGGGTTTTATCGACCCTAACAGTCTCTTTTTGAGAACCAGCTTTTAAGTACACCATTTGCGCCTTTTCCTGAACTGGGATCATTACGGTATATGCTGAACTCTCAGGTTTAACTGTTTTTTTTGAACCATTATCTATTTGATATGTGACCCGCTCTTGGTTAGTCTTCCCTTTGATAACAACTGCCAAACCGTCAGCTTTCAAATGGTGGTTTGAGACTGACAATTGATCTTGACCACATCCTGTCAGGAACAATGCAACAAATGCAAGCGCTAGTACTAACACACTAATTTTTTTCATAATGCACATTGCCTCCTAACTAAAATGACAAACCACTAGTAAACTGACTATTATATAGGTCAGCGTAAAAGCCGTTTTGTTTCAATAACTCGTCATGAGTACCTGTTTCAACAACAGAACCATGATTCATCACGATAATGTTATCCGCGTTTTGGATAGTAGACAAACGATGAGCAACCACAAAACTAGTCCGTCCTTTTAACAAACGTTCCATAGCATGTTGAATATGGACTTCCGTTCTTGTATCAACCGAACTTGTAGCTTCATCCAAGATCAAGATCTCTGGATCGGCCAAAAAGGCACGTGCGATCGTGATCAACTGTCGTTGTCCCTGAGAAACATTGGACCCGGATTCATTTAAGACTGTGTCATAACCATCGGGCAAACGGCGGACAAAATTGTCAACATGAGCAGCTTTGGAAGCATTCATGATCTCTTCATCTGTAGCATCTTCACGTCCGTATCTAATGTTTTCATAGATCGAGCCTGAAAACAGCCAAGTATCCTGAAGGACCATCGCAAAATGCGAACGAACATCTTCACGATCGATATCTCTAGTGTCAACACCGTTCAAACGAATATTGCCGCCCTTAATATCATAGAAACGTTCTAACAAGTTAATGATAGTTGTCTTACCGGCACCTGTCGGTCCAACGATCGCCACTTCTTGTCTCGGTTTAACTTCCAAGTTGTAATCAGTCATCAAAAGATCCTTACCATCATAACCGAATTTGACGTGTTGTAATTCGATCAAATTAGAGGTCGATTCGACTGGACGAGCATCCTTGGTGTCTTTCATTTCTTCTTCATCGATCACTTCAAAGATCCGCTCCGCAGAAGCAATAGTCATTTGAATCGTGTTCATTAAGTTAGCCATTTGAGAAATAGGTTGTGAGAACTGGTTCATATATTGCAAGAAAGCTTGAATGTTACCTAACGTGACAGTTCCATTAGCAACTTGGATCCCACCAATAATAGCAACAAACACATAACCAATATTATTTAAGAAGATCATCAACGGCATAACGATCCCTGATACGAACTGTGCTTTCCAAGATGAGCGATAATAATTGTCATTTTCTTTCTGAAAAGCCTTGATCGAATCATTTTGTTTGTTGAAACTCTTCAAGACTTGTTGACCGGCAAAGTTTTCTTCGACCTGATCATTGATCAAACCTAGGCTCTTTTGTTGTGCAGCAAAATACTTCTGTGATTTTGGAGCAACAAATCCGACGACGATCAAACTAACAGGGATCGTCACTAGAGCGATCAAAGTCAATTTCCAGCTAATCGAAAACATCATCCACAAAGTTCCAATAAACTGCACGACACTTGTGACAGCCTGCGTTAAGTTTTGTTGTAAGATATTCGCAACGTTATCCATATCATTGACGGCACGGCTCATAATATCACCGTTACTATGGGTATCATAATAGTTGATCGGTAAACGTTCCATCTTGCTTTTCAGATCTTTTCTCATTTTATAAACAGTATTTTGAGAAATGTAAGTCATGATCAACTGTTGCACAAAAGCAAAAATTGCTGCTGCTAAATACATTAAGATCACAATAATAATAATTTGAATGATCTTTTCGTAATTGATCGGCAGACCATGAATATCTATCCCTGCTTTTTGTTGAGAAGTTCCTTTCATAACGCCTTTGTATATCTCAGTTGTTGCGCGGCCTAAGACTTTAGGAGTCCTGATTTGAAAAATCACACTAACGATCGCAAAGATCATCACAAAGATCAAGCCTACTATCCGATTAGACATATAGCCCAACAAACGACTGGTCGTCTTCCAAAAATTTTTAGGTTTACGACGACGTTCGACAGAATGTGAATTTTGAGCCATTAGGCTTCATCTCCCTTCTTGATCTGAGAATTAATGATTTCTTGGTATATCTCATTACTATTTTTCAATTCATCATGAGTTCCTTGACCAACAACTTTTCCTTCATCCAACACCAAGATGTTATCAGCATCTGCAACTGTAGCGATTCGTTCTGCAACAATGATAATAATACTTTGCTGCATATGTTCATCGTTTTTTAAAGCCTGACGTAAAACTGAATCAGTCTTAAAATCTAAGGCTGAAAATGAATCATCAAAAACGTAAACCGCAGCCTGTTTGACTAAAGCACGCGCAATCGTCAAACGTTGTCTTTGACCACCGGAATAGTTGTCACCATTTTGTTCAACATACTGGTCTAAACCTTCTGGAGATTCTTTAACAAAGTCTGTGGCTTGCGCAATACCTAAAGCATGCCAAATTTCTT
Source organism: Ligilactobacillus acidipiscis DSM 15836 (assembly GCF_001435755.1). Taxonomy (GTDB): domain Bacteria; phylum Bacillota; class Bacilli; order Lactobacillales; family Lactobacillaceae; genus Ligilactobacillus; species Ligilactobacillus acidipiscis. The sequence continues at coordinate 3,468 of NZ_AZFI01000113.1, forward strand.
CATCAGTAGCGTTTGGCTTACCAAATCTCATATTTTCACGTAACGTTCCCCTAAAGAGAACCGCTTTTTGCGGAACAAAAGAGACCATGTCACGCAAATCAGCTAAACCATAATGCTTTAAGTCTTGTCCATCCAGGGATATTTCTCCCTTTTCTACATCGTAAAATCGTGGGATCAGGTTGACCAAAGAAGTTTTACCGGAACCAGTACCACCGATGATGCCGACAGTTTGTCCGCTGTCTGCCTTAAAATCAACATTCGTCAAAACTGGTTCTTCAGCATTAGCATAACGATAATCAACATGAGAAAACTCCAACGAATGGTTTCCGGGTGTATTATCAGTTTTGACTGGCGTTGTATCTTCTTTCAATGTCGAACGCAGGTCAAAGACCTCTTGAATACGTTTAGCAGAAGCCTGAGCACGTGGGATCATAATAAAGACCATTGAAAGCATCATAAAACTGACTAAAATTTGAGCTGCATACGCCATAAATGAGATCAAATTACCAACAGGCATGGCCTGGGCACCGATCAGCTTAGCTCCAAACCAAACAATTGCCACGTTTGTCCCACTAATGATCAACTGTATAGCTGGGAACGAAAAAGCCATGATGATGTTAACATTGATCGCATTTTGGGTGAAGTCTCGGTTAGCATCTTCAAAACGGTCTTGCTCAAATTTATCACGACGGAAAGCACGGATCACTCGAACCCCTGTTAACCCCTCACGAAAAACACGGTTCAAGCGATCAGTCTTAGTCTGCATCGCTTTAAATTTAGGAACAGCTAAGTATAATAAGATTCCCACAAAAACTAACATGATCGGTAATACCACCAAGAAAATCAGAGTCAAACGGTGGTTTTTGTTATATGCTAAAAAACTGGCCCCAATCAACATCACGGGTGACATCAGCATCATTCGCAACATCATAATGTACACGTTTTGAATCTGGATCACATCGTTGGTCGTTCTTGTGATCATTGATGATGTTTCGATCTGATCATATTCATCGTTGGACATATTGATGACCTTACCATAGATATCATTACGTAACCTGTGCCCTAACTTCATTGAAGCTTGTGATGCGATAAAAACATTACTTGCTGCAGCAGCAATACTTAATAATGAAAAACCGATCATCTTCATCCCAACATGCCAGATATAATCAATATCACCATTAACGACTCCGTTATTGACAATATCTGACGTCAAACTAGGGATATTCAAGTTAGCAGTAACTTGGACGATCATAAAAAGGACTGCACCAACGACTGCCCAGATCGACATTCGTCCTTTAGCGAGTTTAAACATTCATACTTACCCCTTTCAAAATAACTGCGCTATTAACTACAATTTAAAAAGCACCTGTTTTTTTAAATTCATTTATGCTTTTGACAACATTTATTCTTAGTTTCTGTCTCAAAAAATTTTACTGGTAAATCACCATGTGTTTTTTGAAACTGTTTGAACATTTCGAAATGTCTTTGCGGATCCTCATAGAAGCGTTCATTTTTATCACCTTCAGGAAGTTCCTCTTGCATAGCATTACTTAATTTTCCTAACAGTTGACTAAATTGTACTTGCTCTTCTTTAGTCAGCTTATTAAACAAAGCAATGTTATGGGCTTCATCCATCTTTTCAGATACTTTTTTCCCCTTAGCGGTCAAATGGATCATCATGATCCTGCGATCCTCTTGCGCTGGGTGACGTTCTATCAATTCATTTCTTTCGAGTTTGACTAACAATTCGCCCAATGACTGCGGCCTGATAGCTAACAAATAAGTCAAATCTTTTTGCGAAATATCAGGTCTCATTTTTAAAACAGCTAAAATACGCCCTTGACCTTGTAAAAAATTGCCATATTTACCGAGATTTTTATGATGATAGCTAGTATATCGACGAAACAATCTAATAAAAATTAAAAATTGTTCGGTAATTTCGTCCATTAGAAAAGTCCTCCTATAAAAAATTGAGCGCTACAGGACGTAATTTTCCAAAAGTGATTAAAGTTTGTCCCTACTTAGTAAGTAATATCTTGCTAAAATTAATGGAAAATCACGCTCGGTTAGCTCACTAAAACAACAAGGCAAAAATATCCGTAATCAATTTTTCTGAATTTTTGCCAATCTATTATTTAAAATTACTTTGAATATAATACAGGTACCTTAACAATATGTCAACATCTGAAATTCATTTTTTCATAAATTTTCATGAATATTATTTTGCTATTTGTAAAATACATTTTTTTGAATACACTCTTCTTTTTATTCAAAAAAAGAGCAAGTCGCATAAACAATACAGGTGCGACTTGCTCTTTAGATAATTGGTTTTCTAGTTGGTTTTATTCGTAACGCAGATAACTAACAGTCGTATTCAAATATTCTTCAAATCCATGTTGACCATCGGCACCGCCTAGGCCAGATTGACGCCAACCAGCATGATAGCCAGTAAGAGCTTCTTCAGCTTCACAGTTAACGTAAACTTCACCAATGTTCAAACGATTAGTAAACTCCATGGATTCTTTTAAGTCATCAGTGTATACATATGAAGAAAGGCCATATGGGGAGTCATTAGCCCTATCGATGGCTTCATCAATGGTAGCAAACTTAGCTATTGGCAAAACCGGCCCAAAAATTTCGTCTTTCATGATTTGAGAGTCATCATCGACATTAACGATCACAGTCGGTTCATAAAAATTGCCCTCACTTTCAATAATATGACCGCCAGTTAGAACTTTAGCGCCGGCAGCAACGGCATCCTGAACTTTTTTTTCAATAGAATCTAATTGTTTCTTATTAATGATCGGTCCCATATCAGTGTTAGGTGAAGTTGGATCCCCCGTAACGATTTTGCTCATAGTATCTGTGACTTTCTTGACAAATTCATCATAAACTTCGCTTTGTACATAGATCCTTTCTGGGCAAGTGCAGACCTGACCACTGTTTTTGATCCGAGCCATCACAATATACTTCACAGCCTTATCAATATCAGCTTTATTAGTGACAATTGCAGGAGCTTTACCACCTAATTCCAAGTTGACCTTCTTTACATTAGCTGCCGCAGCTTCCATAACTGACTTACCGGCACCTGTACTTCCCGTAATAGAAATTAAATTGATCTGTTGATTTTTAGCAAGTAAATTTCCAATCGAGGATCCTGGGCCACTGATAATTTGAACTAGACCAGCAGGAATATCTGTTTTTTGCAGTAATTCTGCGATTTTAAAGGTTCCTAGCGGGGTCTCACCACTAGGTTTAACAATAATTGAACAACCAGTTACTAAAGCAGGGATCATTTTACGCATTAGAATAAAAATTGGTGCATTCCAAGGAATGATGCCAGACGTTACTCCGATAGGCTTTTTGATCAGCATAATAGTTTCATGATCAACTTGGTTTTGTAAAACCTCACCCTTATTAGATTGGGCCAGCCCCGTCATATATTTAATATAATTGATAGAACCTGAATTATTCATACTTTTCCCTTAAG
>NZ_AZFI01000114.1 GCF_001435755.1 Ligilactobacillus acidipiscis DSM 15836
TTCCACCCACAAATACTTTACGCTAACTTTGCTATTTAGTCCTTAATGAAAAATATTTTGACCTTAGAGCCCCTTGCACTTTTTGAACAAAAAAAGTGACTCGAAACCAAAAAGTTTCAAATCACTTCTCACAAACATGGTGTTTGTTAAAGTTATTTAATTTTAAAGTGCATTAGAAGCACCATGGTAAACAATTCCACGACGTGAATCAACAGTAACAACTTCACTTTCTGATACTAATGATGTTGCGTTATGAGCACCAACAACAACTGGAATACCCATAGAAATACCAACAACAGCAGCATGCGAAGTTAAACCACCGTTTTCAACGATCAATGCAGAAGCTTTTTCAATAGCTGGAAGGTAATCTTTGTCAGTATTCTTTGTAACAAGAATACAGCCTTCAACAGCCTTGTCATTAGCTTCTTTAGCCGATTCAGCTATAACAGCCTTACCAATAACTGTTTCATCACCAACGCCCTGTCCATCAACGATTTTTGAACCGATCAATTGAATCTTCATCACGTTAGTAGTACCCTTCTCACCAACAGGAACACCAGCAGTGATCAAGATCAAGTCGCCTTCCTTGGCAAAACCTTCAGCCTTAGCTTTTTCAGTAGCTAAAGCAAACATTTCGTCAGTTGAAGCTGGTGTATCAGCTAAGACAGGATGAACACCCCAGTTAATTGATAAACCACGACGTGTCCGTTCGTCAAAAGTTACGGCCAAGATATTTGCATCTGGACGATATTTAGAAATTAAACGAGCAGTATGACCCGATTTTGTGGCTGCAACGATTGTTTTGATGTTCAAGTTGTCTGCTGTTTCAGCAACGGAACGAGCAACAGCCTCAGTTACATCTGTTTTGTCGAAATCGTTGATCGAGAAACTCTTGTGTTGACGCAAAGTGTTNCCGTGCCATTGTAGCAACAGATTCTACAGGGTAATCACCATTTGCTGATTCACCTGAAAGCATAGTCGCATCAGTACCATCAAAAACGGCATTAGCAACATCGGAGGCTTCAGCGCGTGTAGGACGAGGATTCTCTTGCATGGAATCAAGCATTTGTGTAGCAGTTATAACGGGCTTGCCAACAGCGTTACACTTCTTGATCAAACTCTTTTGTACCAAAGGAACATTTTCGACTGGAATCTCAACACCCATGTCACCACGAGCAACCATCAAGCCATCAGAGACCTTTAAAATTTCATCAAAGTTGTCAATACCCTCTTGTGATTCAATTTTAGGGAAAATCTGAACATGCTCCATATGTTTTTCTTCTAATAACTCACGAATATCTAAGACATCTTGAGGCTTACGAACAAAGGACGCAGCGATAAAATTGATCTCATGGTCTAACCCAAAACGGATATCATTGGAATCTTTTTCAGTAATACCAGGTAAATTAATTGAAACGCCAGGAGCATTTACACCCTTTTTAGAGCCTAAAATCCCGTCATTAAGGACTTTACATACAAGTTCCTTATTTTCATCATCCTTTTTTTCAATCTGCATGTCGATCAAGCCATCGTCAAACAAAACATGGCCGCCTTCATGAACATCATCATATAAACCAGGATAAGTTACGGCAATTTTTTCATGCGTTCCTTCAATAGAATCATCCATCGAAATCCGTACTTCATCACCGATCTCAAATGAGAGCTTTCCTTCTTTTTGAGCAGTAGTCCGGATCTCAGCACCCTTAGTATCCAACATACAACCGACCATCTTACCAGTGATCTTTTCAGCCTGTGTAACTAAGTTCATTCTGCTTAAATGTTCCTCATGGTCACCATGGGAAAAGTTAAAGCGAAATACATTAGCACCTGATTCGATCAACTTCACAATTGTATCTAAATCATTACTAGCTGGTCCAAGTGTACTTACGATCTTGGTCTTTTTCATTATAAGTTACCTCTCCTTTGGAAAATAAAGTATTGTAAAATTACTTAAAATAACTAAGAACTCAATAGATTGAGTGTATTAACTATGGTCAGTTAAAATCTGACGCGGTCATTTAACTCTAATAGAGTAAGATCAGTCTGATGCTTATGATTTTCAAGAGTATCAATGATATCTTTTGCAACAAGCTTGTTGTCATGAACTCCTAGCGCTAAGCCACCCTTTCCCTCGAGGAGCAACCGAACAGCATAATCTCCAAGTTGTGTAGCAAAGACACGATCCTTGGCTGTAGGCTGGCCGCCTCGTTGAACGTGGGCTAGCGTTACTGCACGACTATCAAAGTCACCATGCTTGTCAAGTTCTTCTTTGAACTTCTGAGCCGACATAACACCTTCAGCAATCACGATCAATCCATGACCCTTACCGTTTTCACGGTTCTTAGTCAACTTATCAGCGATCCCCTGAATGTCATATTTATGCTCGGGAATAACAATTGCATCTGCACCAGTAGCGATCCCTGCCCATAAAGCAATATCACCTGCGCCACGTCCCATAACTTCCACAATGAAAGTTCTTTGATGAGAAGTTGCCGTATCATTGATCTTATCGATCGCATCAACAGCGACATTGACAGAAGAATCAAAACCGATCGTAAAATCAGTTCCGGGGATATCGTTATCGATAGTTCCGGGGATACCGATGGAATTGAAACCATGCTGCGTCAAACGCTCTGCTCCGTGATATGAACCATCACCACCGATGACAACTAAAGCATCGATCCCGAATTTCTTTAGTTGGTCAATACCCTTTAACTGGTATTCCTTCTCAGCAAATTCAGGGAAACGTGCTGAATACAAGATCGTACCGCCACGTTTGATGATGCCATCGAGCCGGTCAAGGTCCAAGAGTTCAATATTTCCTTCGACCAAACCTTTATAACCATAATTAATTCCATATGCTTCCAAGCCAGCAAAGTTGGCTGAACGAGCAACCGCGCGGATCGCAGCATTCATACCTTGAGAATCTCCACCACTTGTCAAAATGCCAATGCGTTTCATAGTTTCACCTCATGTAAAGTTTCTATTGTACTACATTCTCCAATGTTCATAGTATCACTTTTCACAGAAATTGTCTTGTATATTTCAAAAAAATTATGAATTTTTTCATGTAATTTACATCTATTTTCATTATTTCAAAACAACATTACTTTCGCCTAATAGCTTGATAACTTCCTGTTGTGCTCTATCATCAGTACTGAGCCAAAGCTCTTCACTCAATAGGACCTTACGATTTGAATGTTCATCATAGACGATCACTGGTACTTTTCCATGAAAAACTTCGAGCAATCTTTTCAATTCTTGCTTTTTCTGGACAGAACTCCCGTTGGGTAAGCGAAGAAAGTAACGCTGCTTAATCACATCCTGAGCTAGATTTAGGGAGCTGACTAATAACTGGAGTCCCCGCCGTTTCTCTACTTTACCCTTGGCCATCACTACTACACCCTCAGATAATTTAGGCCCATACTGCCGAAACTGCTGGGGAAAAACAGTGAGATCGATCGTTCCCGTTTCATCGTCGGCCGTGACAAAAGCCATTTGCTCACCCTTTTTTGTTCGAATGGTCTTTATTTTCTTTACATATACAATAGTAGTAACACTTTGTCCTGACCGGATCTCACTAACCTTAGCAGTGTGGTATGTCTGCATTAAATTGGGAAATTTTTCGACTGGATGTCCTGATAAAAAGGCACCTAAATAATAATTTTCCTTGTTGAGTCGTTCTTCTTCCGTTAATTCAGGCACAGTTTCTTCTGCTTTAGGCGCTAACATTTCAAATAATTCAACATTAGCACCACTCAATTCGACATTTTTAAGCATTTTAGGCAATTGGTCAAGCAATTTTGCCCGTGAAGGTTCTAATTCATCAAAAGCTCCGCTATAAATCAATGCCTCAATACCTTCCTGCTTTAAAAACTCTGCTGGGATCCGCTGTAAAAAATTATTAAAAGTGCGATAAGGGCCATGAGCTTTTCTTTCCTGAATGATCGCATGCACGAAATTGCGTCGAACTGTTTTTATACAACCCAAGCCAAAATAAATGGCATGTTTTTTTAAAATGAAATAAATTTCACTTTCATTTATTGCTGGTGCGTGGACTTTGATCTGACGACTTTTAGCTTCCGTAAGATATGTCTTGATCTTCTTGTCTGAACCGATCACAGAGTTTAATAACGCTGCATAAAAAGCTGCCGGATAGTGGCATTTTACATAAGCTAATTCAAAAGCCATTTTAGAATATGCAACTGCATGAGAGCGATTAAAGCCATAATCACCAAAACGGCCAATATAGTCATAAACTTTTTCAGCTGTTTGAGAGTCAAAGCCTTTGCTGGTAGCTCCATTAATAAATTTTTGCTGCATCTCAGAGATCACGTCATGTTTCTTTTTACTCATCGCACGTCGTAAAAGATCGGCCTGACCAAGAGAAAAAGCGCCCATCGCTGAAGCAACTTGCATGACCTGCTCTTGATAAACCATGATCCCATATGTCGGTTCGAGAATTTTTTTCAAAGAAGGATCAGGATAAGTCACTCGCCTTTGTCCATGCTTACGCGCAATAAATTCATCGATATTATTCATTGGTCCCGGCCGATATAAAGCATTAACGGCTGCAATGTCTTCAAATGAAGTTGGAACCAACTTTCTGAGAACATTACGGATACCATCAGATTCAAACTGAAAAACACCATTCGTGTCTGCCTTTTGAAAGAGGGCCAATGTCGGTGGATCTTTAAGATCTATCTGATGAATATCTAATTTTTGCTGACAGCCAATGGCAATAAAACGCAATGAATTTTCTAAAATCGTTAAGTTACGCAAACCAAGAAAATCCATTTTTAATAAGCCAACTTCTTCCACCTGATCTTTAGCAAACTGCGTAACCAGCATTTCATCAGGTCCCAATTGAACAGGAACTAGGTCTGAGAGTTTTTGTTCACTTAAAATCACCCCAGCAGCATGTAAAGAATAATGACGCGGCAGGCCTTCCAAGTGTGTGGCTGTTCTATAAATCAGTTCGTTTTTTTGACTATCTGCAACTAAGTTCTGTAATCTTTGTGATTTTTGATAGGCTTCTGCAAGTGTAATATGCAAAACTGACGGGATTGCTTTACTCCATTGGTCCATTTCATAAGTCGTTTCACCCATCACACGACCCACATCACGCAGCGCCTGTTTAGCTGCCAGGGTACCAAAAGTAATGATTTGTGCCATTTGCTCGTGACCGTACTTTTTATGAACATATTTTATGACCTGATCACGTTTTAAATCAGGAATATCTAAGTCGATATCTGGCATTTGCACGCGCTCTTCATTCAAAAACCTTTCAAACAGTAGATTATATTGTATAGGATCCACGTCAGTGATCATTAAAGTATAAGCGACTAATGATCCAGCTGCAGATCCTCGTCCTGGGCCGATCATTATTTGATGTTCATGCGCGAAATGAGTAACATCCCAGACTACTAAAAAATAGTCATCAAATCCCATACGCTCAATGACGGCTAACTCATGATCCAAACGTTTTTGGTAAGGTTTTAAATTCCCGATCTGGTTTTCTTGGGCCCTCTTTTTTAATCCAGCTTGACATAATTCTTGCAGGTACTGGGCTGAAGTATAACCTTTAGGTGTTTTGAAACGCGGCAATCGAGTCGGTGGAAACTCAATTTGGATGTCGACTTGGTCCACGATCTGCGTTGTATTTTGAAAGGCATCTTCTAATCCGGACTTCCGATATTCCTGCAGAAATTCTTGCGGAGACTTCAAAAAATGCAGTCCATCCTGTTGATGTGTTAATTCAGAACTAGTCATTTTTTTACCGAGTCTAATAGAGTTCAAGACTGAAACTTCAAAATTTTGTTCTGGTCGTAAATATTTTAGAGGAGAAGCTGCCACAATGTTCAAGTTAAGTTCTTTTGCCAAGGCACGAAGATCGATCACTAACTGATCTTCCATGTGCATACTGACTCCTAAAAATAAACTGTTAGGCTCACAGATTTCTTTGATCTTAGTGAGTTCCGTTTTAGCTCCAGTGAAGTTATGACTATGCAATGCTTCAAGCACTAAACTGTTCTTAGTTGGTGTGATCACAAAAAGTTCATGTAAGAGCGGTGCAATTTCTGTCAATAAAAGACGATCTCCGTTTGGATCATCAGGATCTTTCGTCATTTTTAGGCTCGAAAGTTTCATTAAATTATGGTAACCCTGGTTGTTTTTGGCTAACAAGATCACATCATTGGCCGTTTGCTTTTGTCTTGTATCATTTAATTGCAAAGTTAGGCCCAACAATGGTTTAATATGATATTTTCGACAGGCTTTGTAAAAATCTAAAACGCCATACATAACGTTAATGTCAGTTATAGCTAGGGCTTGATAACCCATTTCACTTGCTTTTTTTACTAAATCTGAAATTTTAAGTGGACTTTGCAGCAAACTATAACAACTAATGACCTGAAGCGGACTAAACATTATGCTTCCCCCTTCCTTTTCTATTTGTTAAATCAATTATACTCAAATTCTTAATGACCTTCAAAAACATTTACCATTTTAGATGCACTAATTTAAGTTTATTGTCCGAATATCTCCTTGTAAGATGCACATGCATTGCACAAGAGCAGGACCAACCAAATTTTGCACTATAATTCTGAAAAGAGAGTCTGTTAGTGCTGTCTACTTGAACCAAAAGTCTGCGCCTACTGTTTTTAAAAAGCTATGTTTATTTTTTTATTTTTGTGCTAAACTACTAGGTAATGAGAGGTGAAGGAAATGCTTAAACAACTCACTTTGCTCTTTTGGAGTGCAATTTATGGTCTTGTTTTGGGCTATATTGTTTCTGCTTTAGGTGGTGGGGCTTTCAATGTTTCAACCGCTGTTGTGATTTCAATGATTGGTGGTTTTGTTGTCATTAATTTGATTGCACCAATGTTAAAACCAAAAAATTATAAATCGGGTAGGAGATAGTTCACACTATCG
>NZ_AZFI01000115.1 GCF_001435755.1 Ligilactobacillus acidipiscis DSM 15836
ATTTGTGAGAAATCCCCCCATAACATTGGAAAGAAAGAACCTTTTAATGAAATACTTAGACCATAAATATTTGATACTTAAAAGAAACAAATTACTACAACGAAACTTTTATTTCCGAAAAGCTTCAAGAAACTTTATCTTAGGAGCACTTTGTTTTATTCTTGCAAGTTATGTCTTTAAAAACGTTGGTCACTATTATTTTGCAGATTTTACTAAAACTATTGCGATATCCCTTATTTTGGCTTTAGTTGTTTCGCTATTTTCTGATTATCTTGCTACCAAAAAAGAAATAATGACTATAGAAGTAAAACTTGATTGTCTCGGAATAGCCTACGAGCCTCGTAAAGAACTGGAAAAAAAGTTAAAAAGAAAAAAATTACGCCAGTTAAAAAATTGACTCCTAAGTTTTATATCCTATTGATACAAACGATAGAACAATAAGTATCTTCTCAATCAAGATCTCTAAAGATTTGGTTTCCTCTAATTACAATAAAGATAGCTAGACATAAAAAATCGTATCCCAATTATTACAGGATACGATTTTTTGCCTGATGCACTAAGTGATTAACTTTTAATACACTCACTTAATTGAGTATTATTTATTCTTTGTTTAGCAGCTTATTTTTGTAATANATTAAAAAAGGTTTCTTTGCCAGTAATTACTGAAGTCGTTCCTTCCATTCCATATTTTAACAATTTCTTTTGCTTTGAATTGATTTTTGCTGTAGCTGTCACGAGGTAATAATTCCCATGGTTGATTGTTATTGGTGAAACGCTGATTTGCTTGATCTTACCAGTTAACAAAACCGGTTTTGGGACATTCCTTGTGACCTTAAATCGTAATTGTTGTCCCTTTTTTACTGATGAAATATCAGTTGTTGGCACATAGGACTTGATTTTTAGATACTTTTGCTGCCGTAAAACAGGATAAATTTCTGCTAAACTAGCTCCGTTACCAACATATTTTGCTCCTTGATATTGTTCAGTAGTATGTATCACGCCAGTTTTAGGTGCTTTAATTTTATACTTTTTGTTATCAGTCTTTAAATTAGCAATGTTTGTTTTTATCTCCTGCAAATTTTGTTTTGCTTTAACCTGATCCTGCACTGCTGCATTCATTTGATCGTCTTGTAACGTTTGCATTTTCTGCTGATTCATTGCAACGCTATAATTAGTATCGTCAAACTCTTTTAATTCTTCAACTTGAGCTTTGGCAGATGCAACAGTATCTTGCAAGGTATCAATTTCTTGCTGGATATTGGTCAGGTAATCCTCTTTAATGCCACTTTTATCCGTGTTATCCGTTGCGCTCGCAAGCTTATTTTTGTATTCTTGGTAAATGTAACTGTACTTAGCCTTTTTATCATAACCGCTATCATTATTAACTGCTTGATATAACGCTTGATAGGCAGTCAAATTAGCATTATTGCGCTCAACAACTTGTTGTTCTATCTGAGTTAATGAGGTCTGTTTTTGCTGGGTACTAGCTGACTTTTGCGTTAACATTTGATTTTTAGTTTGATAAACTTGTCGCTGTTTAAGGTAACTTTGTAACAATTGCCGATAACCAAAAGTATCGTTCTCTTCAAAAGAATCTGTATTGTTTGTTATTCCATTTTTTAATGTATCTAATGCTGCAATCTGCTGTGTAAACTTTTTAGCTTGAGCTTCGTATAAGCTTAATTTATTGTGGTTCAGAACATTATTATAAACCAACAAAGTTTGTCCTTGGTGCACATATTTACCCTCTGATAAATAATTATTTTTTATTGCGCTATTTGCTGTTGCTTGAATTGTTGGTACAGTTTGTATCGTGGCAGTAGTACCCACACCGTCAATGGTGACCTCTTTTTTCCCGAAAAAGGAAAAAAGAAGGACTGCGACTACTAGACAGGTAGTTGGTAAAATCAGTAAAGTTGAAAAATTATGATAGCGTGCAGTATAAAATTCACTGCTTTCTAAAAAACGTTTATCCACGAGAAATTATCCCCTTAACTCTGAATTAGATCATAATAATATCCTTGTTTTTGAATTAATTCAGCGTGTGTTCCTTGTTCCACTAACTTTCCTTGGTGCAGTACTAAAATATTATTAGTGCGCTTAGCAATTGCTAAGCGGTGTGCAATAAAGATAATAGTTTTGTCTTTTAAATTAACTAAATTATCAACTAATTTTTTCTCCGTAACTGCATCAAGCCCACTAGTTGATTCATCAAAAATCAAAACTTTAGCTGGGGATAACAAAGCTCTAGCTATTGTAATTCTTTGTCGTTGTCCACCTGATAACACATTGCCATTTTCGTCTAATAAAGAATTATATTGTAGCGGCATCCTTTCGATATCAGTATCGATTAACGCTAGTTTACAAGCTTGTCTAATGTCAGCTAATTCAATCTGTGCACGGTTCCCTAACCGCAGGTTATCTTCAATTGTGCCTGCAAAAATATACGGATCCTGGGGAACATAATTAACAAACTTACGTAAAGTATGTTTATCGATCATTTTAATTGGCTGTTGATTAAAAGTAATTTCGCCGCTGGTAACATCAAAAAAATTAATTAATAACTTAGCCAAGGTCGATTTTCCTGAACCACTCATCCCCACGATCGTAATTTTCTCATTTGGAACAAGGTTGAAGCTAACATCTTCAAGGGCATTTTTGCCATAGCCATAACGATAATTAACATGCTGCATACTAATTGGTCCTTGCAGTTGCCTATAGTCAGTAAGTGCTCTAGATTTTTTAAATTCACTTTCGACTAAAAAAACTTCATTCAGACGATTATTAGCTACTCGTGCGCTTTGTAATTTCGGTTGTAAGTTAATAATATTTTGTAGCGGTTCAATAAAGTAAGCCAATAAAGCATTGAATGTCATTAACTGACCGATCGATAAATTATTATGAATTACTAATAATGCCCCAACCCATAAAATTAACACATTTAATAATGATTGAATTACCAGTTTAATGGCCTGTTGCAAGACATCTGCTTTAGTATAAGCAAGCCCTTTTTTAAGGAAGTCGGCAAATTCGGAATCGATTTTTTGATAACGCTGTTCCTCGCTATTCAAAGCTTTCACCGTTTCTATTCCGTGAATATCTTCAATAATTGAAGAATTCAAAACGGCATTACTTTCCATTTCTTTTTGATTTAAACGTTCAAATGCTTTAGCAAAGGCCAAAATAACCACCAAATAAATTGGTAAGGTCGCAATAGTTAATAAGAAGAGCTTTAAACTCTGAATGGCTAGAATAATCCCCATAATAACCACAATACCGACGTCTAAAAACATTGATATAACAGTGCTAGCCAAAGCATCAATGATTTTACTGGCATCTGAAAACCGTGAAACAATTTCACCAACTTTGCGTGTAGCAAAAAATTCCATTGGTAAATCAAAAATATGTCGAATATAACCAAGAATAATTTCAATGGACAACCGTTGTCCTAAGATAGCTAATAAGAAATTTTGGGCATAGGTAAAGATTGCTTGAAAAATATAAAAAACAATTAACCCTAAGGCAATGATTGCCAAAGTATTGCGCATATTGTTAGGAATGTATGTATCAATAACACCTTGCAGGAAATAGGAACCGACAATGCTAATTAAAGTAATTAATAAGGCCGCTAAAATAATATTAATTATCAGTTTCTTTTGTTGTACCATATTGGGAATAAAAGAAAAAAGAGAACTTTTCTTTTGCTTAGTTGGCTGGTAAGTAGGCTTAGGCGCCATGAAGAGGGCAACCCCGGTCCATTCTTTAGCAAAATTCTCTTTAGTCATTTTGATTACTCCGACAGTATCATCCGGATCAGCAAGCAAGATATTATTCCCTTTTACTTTATAAACAACATAGTAATGTAATAAATTTTCGTCTTTAACAACATGTGCAATAAAAGGCAACGGCAGGTCGCTAACATCAAAGAGAGACATATCAGCTTTGATTGCTTTAGTATCAAAGCCTAATTTATTTGCCGTCTTAACTAAGCCCAATGCAGTCGTACCTTCGTTATCTGTTTTAGCAAGATTCCGTAAATAAGCTAGTGAGGTGGTTGAGCCATAGTGTTTTAAAATCATAGCTAAACAAGCAACTCCACAATCAGCTTCATCTATTTGCGAAACATATTTAATATTTTTATTAAAAAAAGCCATAATTCACCCTTTTCTAAAGAAAAATGAACACCTTAGGCTTTTAAGCCTACTACAAAGTTTAGTATTAAGATGGTTACAAAAGCCAATACCTAATACCCAACCATTTTTAGAGAAACCAAGTAATTCAGGTCTTTAATTTTTGTAAACTAACATACTATTCTTAAAAAGCTGAAGTGATAACAATTAACATATTATAAACGGAATGTAATAAGATATTGGATCTAATTGATTTAGTTTTCTCTAAAACAAAAAACAATGCCAAAGAAAATAAAACATAATAAAAGAACATATGGCAAAAATATGACAAATGCTTTTGTTGATGAAAGAAAATCATCGTTGCTGTATTGACCTGTGATATAAATTCCAATTCCTTGAATGCCAACAAAAAGAATGGCTATAAGGAATATATAGATATACGTACTAAAATTTAGCCTAGAAGGTTTTATTTGTTTTATATATTGGTAAATATACAAAGTAAAACAAATATAAATTAGCAATGCCGCAGTCAGATTCGTCAATTTGTGATATATATTTTCTTTTAAAAGAAAATAGACATAATAACTAACAACCTCATCTTTTATTGATTATTTTTATACAGTCTAACTAAGTAATTAATGTTTCTTAATTTTTTACGTCTCAACAAGAACGCAGCAAAAACCAAATATACAAAATCAATGAAAAAACTAGAAAGCAGTGAGCCATAGGAATTATTAAGTGTACCCTGACTCATTCCAAGAGTTGAAATACTTGATATAAAATTTAGCAAAAAATGGAACATCATAGGTACAATTAAGCTCCCTGATCTGACATATAACGCATTTAGTAACATCCCTAAGAAAAAGGTTTGAACTACCTGCATTAAAGTCAATTGCATAGGCTGCGAGTTTAGATTCAAAAAATGAGTTAATGCAAAAATAATACTTGAACCCAAGCAAGAAAGCCAAACTTCACCATATAATTTTATTTTTTTACATTTTGATATATTTGAAATAATAACACCTAACGTAATTCCTCTAAAATAATATTCTTCAAAGAAAGAAACAAAAATACCAACTATAAAAGGATAACCTGCTTGTGAAACTCCCTTATTTTGTATCAAAACTATAGCAAATAACGCATATAAATATACTGGAAATAAAACAAAAAATAATTCTTTATATGAGCACTGTACTTTCCAAGAAATTCTTTGTTTTATTAAATATTTATTTATCAAATAAATAATAATCCAAAAAAATGATTCTTGAAAAATAACAGCAAAGGTTTTGGGTAACTTAGAAATAGAAGTAAAGCCTATAACTTGCACCATAACTACAAAACATATAATTGAAAATAAAAATGATAAGGTCTTTTTGTTTTTATAAAGCATAATACGTACCCTTTCTGATGCAAAAAATCTTACTATATAAAAACCGCTATCAATAAAGATTGTACAACCTCATTGGATAGCGATTCCGATATATTATATAAAATAAATTACATTAATTATAATTTATAAATTTAATGTCGGCCTACTCCAGCAGCGCCACTAGTTATACCATTAACCCAACCATGGTATGAAATTTTGCCTATTGATTGTATAGCTTGTCCCCAATTAATATATGGTTTTCCATGTTTAGGAATATGAAGACCATTACCATAGTATTTGCCGCCTATAACACTACTAGACTCTTCTAAAGATAGTTCTTTAAAATTATTCACACTTATCCCCTCCTAATCAACTACACTATCACTTTATATTATAAAAGCAACTTTCTATCATTAATTTTTTAAATAAAGCTTAGTATTCCTTTTCAAGAGTATTTGCTTGCTATTAAATCAATTTATTGTATCCTAAATTAAGTGGTGACTTTTAAAGATATTCTCATGTTATATGGAGGAGTTTAATGACACAAGAAAATTCAAAAGTTCTTTTTGATAAAATAGACAAAGCTTTTAACGATCCTCAAGTAGAAGAAATTCCTGAGCTTCAAAAAATGTTATTGCATTATGCAACAGAAATTAATAATAATAATACTTCTTATAGTAAAATTGTTCTTAATTTATCTAGGAAAATTTCAAGTTATTATATGCAACACCATAATATTCCTAAAACAGTTCTTGATATATATACTTTTATTAAATCGGAAGTAGATTCAGGTAAAATAGATTCTTCTGTACTAAAAAAGTATTCCGAAGCTACTGGAATAATGTCCCTACCAATTAGTTTCAATCTGTTTTAATAACTTATTCTTTTGTTACACTTGTGACAACTAGACTACTACTGTGTGCAATTGAAATGACAATTTACTCGCAAATCATTATCTTGGACTTTCCTTTTTAACTACTTAAGAAAACAGTGTATCTATGATACACAAGGACAGTAGTTAGCGAAATAAAATGTACAAATATAGTAGCAATCCCCTACAAGGGTAAATTGCCTATGACTTAGTTCTACTTTTTTAGGACTAGGCTCTTTTTTATGCCAAAAAAGCCTCCCTAACTATCTGCCAGGAGGTCTTATATCATATATCTATGTTGATCCGCACTGAAAAAAGGCCTCAGCCTAATCCTTTATCACTATATTTACTATTAAGTAACTTTAAATAAAACTTGCTTACCTGAAGTAAAAGTTTTCGTCCAGTTGCCAAAGGAGGGTAGATCCCCTGTAAGTCCACCGATTATTTTAGGCAAATATTCTTTCTTGTCTAATCTACGTTTTGCAGCAATTAAAAGTGTTCGCTCACCTTCAGTAATTTTTATATAAAAAAGAACCTCCTGATGCTCTACCAGGAGGCCGA
>NZ_AZFI01000116.1 GCF_001435755.1 Ligilactobacillus acidipiscis DSM 15836
CAACGAAAAGTATGAATAATTCAGGATTATTAAACAAATTAAAGTGTTGAAAAACCATGCCTATATTTTCTCGAGCTTTATCAATATCAACCTTAGGTTCACTAATATCCACTCCGTCGATCTCAATCGAACCGGAAGTAGGATCTTCAAGCTTGTTTAAACAGCGTAATAAAGTACTTTTTCCTGAACCGGAAGGGCCAATAACAACCACTACTTCATTATTTTTGACAGAAAAGTTTATTCCTTTCAAAACGTGATTATCACCATAACTTTTATTTAAGTTTTTAACATTCACTTTTAAGTCTGACACTAGAACCCCTCCTCAAACAATCTTGCTTCTTTTATAACTATTCAATGTGAATTTTTCAAAAGTTAATTCAAATCTAATGTCACAAGTATACCACATTAGTAAATCTACAACATCGATATAATTAAATCAAAGCAAACTAAATTCATTTTTGTTAAGTTAATTTAAAATTAGCACTTTTAGACAACCAGCTTTGACAACTTTTTTGGTTTTTCTTTTCACTTTAAATAAAAAAAGTAATTTCATTTTTTTCAAAAATAAAGAGTCAACCGCACTACGAAACCAAATATATCTTCTATACCAAAAGCTCCTTAAAATTTTTAACTCAATATCGATATCTTTTTAAGAGACTTTGTGGTCACATCATTGAAACTAAAGCAGAGCAGTTTTTTTCAGGATTGTAATGGTGAATAATTATCTTGATTTAGTGGACCATTAACATTGATATTTGAGAAGTTGCTTTTTTAAATTTAAAAGCACCATCGCAAATCATGAAAAAAAACGGCGTTCTTGTAAAACTATCAAATAATATGTTTTCTCTCCTACCTCTGTATACCACCATACATTTGTAACCAAATGTATAGAACAACCCAGATACCATACCAAATGAAAGTCCATAAATCTTTTTTAAATTCTTGTCATCCATTATCTTGTACTATTCCCATGTTCTACAGACGACACCCTTTTATTTCATTAACAATTACTTTCAGGACACTCACTTTTTTAACCCGTACTTGTTACCCTATTGTGGGACATTAAATTCCAGCGAACTATTGGTAAAATGCATCTGTTGAAAATAAATTATACGACAGTATGCGGCAAAACATTGCTTGCACACTATGAAAAGACCCACGAAAAATATATCAATACTAATAAATTGCTATAATTAAAAAACCCCAAATCAACGACATACGAAGATTTGAGGGATATTAAAAGCTTAATATTGGGCATACAGGTCTCGAACCTGTAAATTATGGATTCAGAGTCCACTGCCTTACCAGTTTGGCGAATGCCCAATAACTCAACTCCATTAGTTTACTGTAAATATAAAAATTTGTCAAGCTGAATTTAAATTTTTTTACAATAACACCTAATGAAGAAAACCATATATAAAAATAAAATCCACTATTTACCTTGATCAAGGGCTTTAGTTAGCTGATCCGTATGCTTTTTAAGATAATGTAACAACTCATGTTCATTTTTAAAAACGTGCGGATGAACTTGTCCATGCAAACGCAAAGTGATCTGGTTAATTTTGATTCGACCAGTCCATGTGTAGGTATGTTCGACAATAAATCTGTTCAAATAATGACCTTCAGCATCTTGACCAAAGTTCAAAACATAGACCCTTTCAGGTACCATCAATGGATTAACGTGCTCTTTAGTATACGGGATCTTGTTTGCACGCAAGAAATGTTTTGTTTTTTTGAGCAAGTTTGAACCCTCCTTGGTGATATTTTCCTGGCAATTCGTCTTATCATTGACTATTATAACCTAAATCAGTCGATGATAACCAGTTATTATATAATTGATGATAAAAAGAAAGAACGCCTGCAAAATTTGATTTACAAGCATTCTCTTAACTCGTATCTTGCCATAATCACCCGTACGGGGATCGAACCCGTAACTCCGCCTTGAGAGGGCGACGTCTTAACCAATTTGACCAACGGGCAAAATTACTCTTTTAATTATACATGATAGACGGCAATTGTCAAACCAATTTTAGAATATTTTTATAAAAAGCGTTTTTTTATTTAGTTTACAATAAAAGATAATGACTCTAATCTTGCCACCACTCATCAAAAACTTCTTGTAATTTTTCGACCGCATGCCCACGATGGCTAACTTTATTTTTCTTCTCCATAGTCAGCTCAGCAAATGATTTATTCAAAGGTGGGTAATAAAATAAGGGGTCATAACCAAAACCGTCTGTACCTTGCTCCTTAAATAAAATTAAACCCTCGACTTCTCCTGTAACACTCAAGGGTTTAACTTCAGGACGTACTGCCACTATCGAGCAATGGAAACGTGCAGTTCTTTTCTCATAAGGAATACCTTGTAACTCAGTCAACAACTTTCTCTTATTTGCCTCATCATCATGATCACCAGCATAACGCGCTGAATGGATACCAGGTCTTCCATTTAAAGCATCCACTATCAAACCGGAATCATCAGCCAAAACCGGGATACCTAGTGCAGACATCAGCGTGTTGGCCTTGATCAAGGCATTTTCTTGGAAAGTCTGCCCATTTTCTTCGATCTCATAATTGTTTTCAAGATCTGCCAAAGTTTTAACAGTAACACCCCTCTTCTCGAAAATTTTTCGATATTCCGCAGCTTTCCCAGGATTAGCTGTCGCAATTAGTATTGTGTCCACATGTATCCCTCCAACAAATAGTTTTCCTAATTAATTATCCCAAATAATTATCCCAAATAATTATCAAAAATACCACCATTCACAACAAAATACTATAATTTTTTCAAAGTTAAATTTTTTTTGGTTTCAAAGAAAAAATGTATGTATAATATACTTTAGAAATTTAAAGGAGTAAAAATCCATGTCAAAAAAATTTTTCGATGTTTCATCAGATACAAGAAGTTTCCCCACCACCCTTTTACGTGATGAATTGATCCCTGCTTTAGTCGGCAAAGATGGTAATATTTTATACTGGGCAGGCAAAAAAATCGCTCGTGAATTTGTCTTAACAAAAGATGAAGAAATAGCTGTTTTTTTTAAAGAAGCCGGTTGGGGCAATTTAGAACGCATCAAATCCAAAAGAAACACACAAACATTTGAACTGTCTGGAACAATTATTGAAACGCGGCAAAAGGTTGACAAGTCAGCCAACTATTTGTTAGAGGCAGGCTTTTTAGCCGAAACTATTCAAAACCAAATAGGACATTTAGCAGAAGCACTAATTTCAAGCACAAAGAAAAATATTGTTACGATCATTGTACAAGTTGATTTAAACAGTTCTACAGAACAAGAAGACGTTGAAGAAAATAATCGTATTAATTTGGTGGAAAAACACGACAACAGATTTTAAGACCATTACGATGTTATGGCAACAGCATATACACATTACTTTTTTAACCTACTCATAATTCAAAAGCAGCAAGCAGAGCTCTAATACAAGCTCACCTACTGCTTTTTCACTACTTTAAATGTACAATAGTCGCACCATTGCCTCCAGCGTTAGGAGAAGCATATTCAAAGCTCTTAACAGAACGGCTATTTTTTAAATACTTGATAATCCCTTGACGCAAAGAACCTGTCCCTTTTCCATGAATCAAGGTTACAGACGAATAACCCGCAAGCTGTGCACTGTCCAAATAGCGATCAACATTGGTCAATGCTTCTTCATAGCGCTGGCCACGTAGATCAAGGCTGGTAGAGATCCCACTGCTGGCAGTTCTTTTGACAGAAGCTTTGTTGTCTTGATTGTTTTCTTCAGACACAGAGATTTTTTCAAGGTCATTTTCATTGATTTTCATTTTAAGAATACCAATTTGTACTTCCCAGTCATGATTCCCTGCTTTATGCAGCAAAACACCTTTCTGACCATATGTTTTGACTAAGACATCATCATTCGGGTGCAGGTCATGCTTTTGTTTAGCACGTTTTAGAACTTTGTTCTTCTGCAAATTTTCAGGTTGGTGAAGTTTATTCAGTTGTCCTTTGGCATTGATCAGCTTATCTTCTTTAACATTTAGACCGCCATTCAGTCTCAGCTGACGAAGATCAGCAATTATCTGATCAGCCTTCTTCGTAGTCTCAGCTACCGTATCATTAGCCTTTTGTTTAGCTTTTTCTAAAAGCTTGTCACGCTGGTCATTTAAAGCAGCATATGCCTTTTCAAGGTCTGAGTGCAATTGTTCAGATTCTACTAGATATTTATGAGTTTGAATTTTCTCTTCTTCAGCATCATGTCGTTTTTGAACTAGGTCGCCGATCATATTATTAAGATCTTGACTGTCCTTTGAGACTAATTGGGTTGCCGAATCAATGATCGTTTGCGGCAAACCTAAACGGCGAGAAATATCTAAAGCATTACTTCGCCCCGGAATACCGATCAGCAATTTATAAGTTGGTTTCAAAGTACTACTGTCAAATTCAACAGAAGCATTGACCGTTTCAGGACGCTCATAACCGTACACTTTTAACTCAGGATAATGTGTAGTTGCAACCACATAGCTTCCCTTAGCAGCCACGTCATCTAAAATAGCGATTGCTAAAGCTGCACCTTCTTGTGGATCAGTACCTGAGCCTAATTCGTCAAATAAGACTAAAGACCTGGGTGAAATTTGATCCAAAAAATCAACTATATTTGTCATGTGTGAAGAAAAAGTACTAAGATTTTGTTCGATCGACTGTTCATCGCCAATGTCAGCAAATATTTCAGCAAATATACAGATCCGACTACCTTCATTTGCAGGGATAAACAGGCCTGATTGACCCATTAGTTGAATCAAACCAATAGTTTTTAGTGTGATCGTTTTCCCCCCAGTATTGGGACCAGTGATCAACATTGTTTTAAAATCTTTCCCTAACATGATGTCATTTTTAACTGCTTTTTTAGGATCAAGCAATGGATGCCATGCCTGCCTAAAATACAATGAATCGTCATCTGTTAAAAATGGTTCTGATGCACCCAGATCCTTAGCATAAGCAGCCTTAGCATTAGCAAGATCCAAGTGTCCTAAAAGTTGCGCATTAGCTTCGATTTCGGACGTATACGGCGCGATCAGTTCCGAAAGCTCACGCAAAATACGCCGGACCTCTTCTTTTTGTGCAGCTTCTTGCTGAGATAATCTATTATTAAGTGCCACGATCTGTTTTGGTTCAATAAAGAGTGTCTGACCACTCGTACTTTGATCATAAACCTGCCCACCAAAAGAATTCCGGTATTCTGCTTTAACTGGCAACACATAGCGATCTTGTCGAATAGTAACTAACGCTTCACTTAAATACTTGGCAGATTTTCCCCGAGTAAAGTCAGCCAATGTATCGCGAATACTTTGTTCAGTTGTAATGATCTGTCGTCTAAGGCTCTTTAACAAACTAGATGCATCATCGGTCACATGACCGTCATTTTCAATTGACAAGGTTAACCTTTTAGTAACCTGGGGCAAAGTTTCCAGGTCAAAAGCTGTTTCATAAAGCTTATCTAAAGCTACATCATCATCTTGTAAATTTACAAAAAATCGTCGTACCTCGCTTGTAGTACGTAAAACTTTTCCCACTGCAGCTAACTCTTTGGCACTCAACGACGCACCGATGTCCAATCGCTTTAAAAAGGGTTTAACATCTGTGATTTTTGGCAATGGTATCCCATCTTTTAAACGCAAAATGTCAGCTGCGTCTTTCGTTTCGCTAAGAGCAAGTACAATTTCAGCCTTAGTAGTAAAGGGGCGTAATTTTGTTAGTTCTTTCTGTCCCATATCCGTGACTAAATATTGTTTAGCCTGTTGCTTGATCTTAAAATATTCTAATGTCGTCAAACTTTTTTCATTCATTATTTCCACCTCTTTTGACCATTCACTTTATCCATTTATCAAAAATTTGTCTCGAAAAAATGGGGGTCTCTTTTATTATTTTTTCTGCGATCGCAGAATTTTCTAAGGATTCTTGTACTTGGGATGTAGGACTGGTCGCTAATAAAAGTAAGCCGAAAAATACTACTGTATAAGCAATGATCAGCCAGGCCAACCCACCTGCCAGTGCATTAAATTGAGAGATCACGGGCAATTTTGTGATCGATGTAAAGGTATTGGTCACGATCCGTAAAATGATACCACCTAAAATTGCAATAATCCAAAAAGCCAAAATTCTATAAAAAAGAAGAGTAAATGTGCCAGTACTACCAGGATCTTGATCTAAAGCAGGCATATATTGTGTTAGAAATTCGCCCAACGGTCCAGAAAGATACAAGGACAAAAGTAAAACTAGTACATAGCCAACCACACTGAGCAAGGTTTGCAATAACCCCCGCTTGAAACCGTAGCGAAATCCCATTACCAAA
Source organism: Ligilactobacillus acidipiscis DSM 15836 (assembly GCF_001435755.1). GTDB lineage: Bacteria > Bacillota > Bacilli > Lactobacillales > Lactobacillaceae > Ligilactobacillus > Ligilactobacillus acidipiscis. The sequence continues at coordinate 6,331 of NZ_AZFI01000116.1, forward strand.
ATGAGTAAAATTATTAGTGAAACTAGCATTCACTCACCTACTATTCCCCATCAACCTTATTTTTATCACGAATATCATCTAATTCCTTTTGTTTTTTTAGTTGGTCAGAAACTGCATTTATCGCTAATAAAATTGCTGCATCCTCGCGATTAACATTGGCAGCCATAATTTCTGTCATTTGTTCATTGACCAGTTGAGAAACAGCCCGCATATGCTCAGAAGTACTATCCCCGATCACTACATAATTTTTATTTGCGATTTGCATTTTAAATCTTTTTTTGTCTGCAGACATTCTAGCTCCTCCATTCACCGCTTTAATACACAAATTTTATTTTAGCATAATTTCTCTTTGCATTAAGCTAAATGCCAGATTTTTAAACAAACTGCAACTCATTGATATCGTTCAAAAACTAGTAAAAAAGCAGCCAAAACCTTGGTTCTATAATATTTGGTACTGATAGAAA
>NZ_AZFI01000117.1 GCF_001435755.1 Ligilactobacillus acidipiscis DSM 15836
TATTTCTAACTTAATTTGACATTTCAAGAAATTAAAAATTATAAGGAGTTTTTTATGTCGATTCAAGAAAAGATAATTGAGCAAATTGAAAAGTATGAAATGATCATTATTCACCGCCATCAGCGGCCAGATCCGGATGCGATCGGCTCACAGTGCGGTTTGGCTACAATTATCAGAGAAAGCTTTCCAGATAAGAAAGTGTTCCAGGTCGGATCTAAAGCTAATGGATTGGCTTGGATAGCTGAAGAACAAGAAATTGAAGACAAAGAATATGAAAAGGCGTTGGTGATCGTGGTCGATACCGCCAACACGCCGCGCGTTGATGACAGCCGTTATACAAAGGGGAAAATGCTGATCAAGATCGATCATCACCCAAACGATGATGCTTTCGGTGATCTCAGTTGGGTAGTTCCTGGTGCATCCAGCACTTCTGAATTGGTTTATGATCTTACAGAAGCTTCTCATGGCAAAATGCAGCTTTCAAAAAAAGCAGCTCGGATGTTATATGCGGGGATCGTTGGTGATACCGGTCGTTTCATGTATGATGCAACAACACCACACACGATGCGGGTCGCTGCTGGGTTAATGGAGACTGGTTTTGACGCTGCTGAGATCAATCGTCAGTTAGACGATATCGCACCAGCAGTTGCTCGGCTTTCCGCGTATGTTTGGGAAAATATGCAGATCACTGAACATAATGCGGCTTATATTGTGTTGACTACGGATATTTTAGAAAAATTTGAACTGGGAGATGCCGGAACTGCAGGCATCGTTCCCTTACTGGGAAAGGTTTCTACTGTCAAATGCTGGACGATTTTTGTGCAGCAAAAAGATGGTTCTTATCGTTTAAGGATCCGTTCTAAAAAGCCGATCATCAATGAATTAGCTAAAGAATATGGCGGCGGAGGACATCCATTGGCCAGTGGCGCAATGATCAAGGATGATTCTTCGATCAAAGAATTTGTAGACAAGTTAGACCAAATCGCAGCTGGCGATATAGGAGAAGATAATGACAAATAGATTTACAGATTACAACTTTAAACCTTTTGTGCAGCAGGCACTTGAAAAGTTGAACTTTACTGAACCGACCGAGGTGCAAAAAAGACTTTTACCTCCTATCATGCATGGTAAAAGTGTTGTTGGACAAGCGCAGACTGGTAGTGGCAAGACGCATGCTTTTTTGCTACCGATCTTTAATAAGTTAGATGTGCAAGAACACGAAGTTCAGGCTGTTATCACGACTCCTAGCCGGGAATTAGCATATCAAATCTATGATGCAGCTAAGCAAATTGCGGCACAGTCTGAACAAAAAATCTCAGTAGTTAATTATGTTGGCGGTACTGACAAGAAAAGACAGACGGCTAAACTGGAAAATCATCAGCCTCAAATCGTGATCGGTACTCCTGGACGCGTTTTAGACATGATCAATACTCATGAATTAGACATCCATGCAGTCAAATATTTTGTTGTTGACGAAGCAGATATGACATTAGACATGGGGTTCTTAAAAGAAACCGATGCTATTGCTTCGGCATTGCCTGAAAAGTTACAGATGATGGTCTTTTCAGCAACGATCCCGGTTAAATTAGAACCGTTTTTAAGAAAATATATGAGCAATCCAGTAATAGAGGTCGTCGAAAATCGCGCAGTCATTAGTCCCACGGTTGATAATTGGCTGCTTTCGACCAAGGGCAGAGACCGCAACCAATTGATCTACAAATTATTGACAATTGGTGAGCCATATTTAGTTTTGGTTTTTGCTAACACCAAAGAAAGAGTTGACGAACTGACTGAATATTTGCGTAAATGTGGGTTAGAGGTGGCTAAGATCCATGGTGGATTACAACCGCGGGAAAGAAAACGAGTCATGAAAAAGATCCACAATTTAGACTACCAGTTTGTAGTCGCAACGGATCTGGCAGCACGGGGAATAGACATTGAAGGTGTCTCTCATGTTATCAATGATGATATTCCCAATGATCTGGAGTTCTTTATTCATCGGGTTGGTCGGACAGGTCGGAATAATATGTCTGGTACAGCAATCACTTTGTATGGTCCAGATGATGATCAAAAAGTTTCTGAACTTGAAGATATGGGGATCAAATTTAGTCCCAAGGCTATTAAAGATGGTGAGATCGTTGATTCATACGATCGCGAACGTCGAACCAAGCGCAAGAAACGCCATGATCCGATGGATCCTTCCTTACGAGGAATGGCTAAAAAAGAGAAAACTAAGCATAAGCCTGGCTATAAGAAGCGGATCAAAAAGGCGATCAAGAAAGATGAACAGCAAAAACGTCGAATCGAACAGCGTGCTCAACGGAGAAAAAATAAGCGTTAGTATTGGCTTTCAGCTTACCATTTATTGCGGCATGTGAAAGTGACGGTTTTTATGTTTCATGGTTAACTTTATTGACTTTTTCGTTAGAAATAACTATACTTTTAAATTGTAAATGGTTTTGGGACATATTTTTCTGGAGCTCCGTTTAAGAGAGGGTCTGTTTGCTGAGAGGACCTACGTGAAACTGATTAATGCTACCCACGATAAAACTTAAATAATAGCTGATAAAAGCACAAAGAGGTAAACGATGAACATCGTTGCAAGCAAGGTGGTACCGCGCATTAGGCGTCCTTGTTCGCAACGATGTTTTTTGTAAAAATTTGTTTATTATAATGGTTTTTAGTGTTGGGGCAGTTTAAATGAGCGGCACAATAATTATCTTGCAATGCGTTTGTCAGCTTGCCAAACGACTAAGTTCCAGTTAGCGTTTTGGTAATTATGGAAGGGAATTTATTTATGAAAAAATTATCTAGTGCACAGATCCGGCAAATGTATTTAGACTTTTTTAAAAGCAAGGGACACGATGTTTTAAAGAGTGCTCCGCTTGTACCTCAGGATGATCCAACTTTGTTATGGATCAACTCAGGTGTTGCAACAATGAAAAAGTATTTTGATGGTTCAGTTGTTCCCAAAAACCATCGGTTGACCAGCTCTCAAAAATCTATTAGGACTAACGATATTGAAAACGTGGGTCATACCGCACGACATCATACGTTATTTGAGATGTTGGGCAACTTTTCTGTTGGCGACTACTTTAAAAAAGAAGCAATTACTTGGGCTTGGGAACTTTTGACCAGCCCTGACTGGTACGGTATGGATCCAGAAAAATTGTATATCACAGTTTATCCCAAAGACCAAGATTCTAAAAAAATCTTGGAAAAAGTCGGTGTTGCCCCGACACATATCTTCGAAGCAGAAGACAACTTTTGGGATATTGGACAAGGACCTTCTGGCCCGGACTCAGAGATTTTTTATGATCGTGGTCAGGAAATGAATAATTTAGCGGAAGATGATCCGGAAAGTTATCCTGGCGGTGAAAATGAACGCTACCTTGAAATTTGGAATATCGTATTTTCTGAATTTAATCACAAGCCTGATAATACCTATGAACCATTGCCACATAAAAACATTGATACGGGTATGGGTTTGGAACGTTTGGTATCAGTTTTCCAGAATGCTAAAACTAACTTTGAAACTGATCTATTTATGCCACTCATTCAAAAAACTGCTGATTTTTCAAATGGTTACCAGTACGGACAGGATAAAGCAACAGATGTTTCATTTAAAGTCATCGCTGATCATATCCGGGCCATCACATTTGCAATCGGTGATGGGGCCTTGCCAAGTAATGACGGTCGGGGCTATGTTATCCGCCGCTTGATCAGAAGAGCCGTTATGCACGGTAGAAAATTAGGGATCGAAAATGCTTTCTTGTATAAACTGGTTCCTGTAGTTGGCGAAATCATGAAATCTGCTTATCCGGAAGTTTTAGATCAGGCAGATTACATTGGAAAAGTAGTCCGCGATGAGGAAAATCGTTTTAATGTGACATTAAAAGATGGTATGGAATTGATGGACAACTTGATTCAAGCAACTAAACAAAATGGTCAAGATACTATTGCCGGTAAACCAGTCTTTAAGTTATACGATACCTATGGTTTTCCTGTTGAATTGACCGAAGAGTATGCCGACGATAATGGCCTGAAAGTTGATCATGCTGGTTTTGAAAAAGAAATGAAAGCTCAAAAAGATCGAGCACGTGCCGCAAGAAGTGATGCTAAGTCTATGGGTGTGCAGGATGCTTTGTTAACAGATATTAAAACACCCAGTGAATATGTCGGTTATGATACATTAGCCGCTGCTGGTGTTTTGAAAGATATTATCGTTAAAGATAAGATCCTCGATAAAATTGCAGACGGACGGGCACGGATGATCTTTTCGCAAACTCCTTTTTATGCTGAAATGGGTGGACAGGTTGCAGATACAGGTGTGATCAAGGATTGTCTCGGCAATGTTGTTGCTGAGGTCACTGATGTACAACATGCACCAAACGGACAAAATTTGCACACTGTTGAAGTTAAATCCACTATGGTTTCTGGTGAGGAGTACCAGCTAGAAGTCGACGTTAAACGGCACAATAAGATCAAAAAGAATCACACGGCAACTCACTTATTGGATCAGGCTTTACGCGATGTTTTAGGTGAACATGCTCATCAAGCTGGTTCGTTAGTTGAACCGACATATCTACGCTTTGATTTCACCAACATGGGCAATGTGACACCAGAACAATTAACGCAGGTCGAACAGATCGTGAATGAAAAAATTTGGGCAAATATAGCGGTGACAACAACAGTAACTGATATTGAATCAGCTAAAAAAATGGGGGCAATCGCCTTATTCTCCGAAAAATATGGGGACGTTGTTCGTGTTGTTTCTGCTGGTGATTATTCACGTGAATTTTGTGGAGGAAATCACGTTGACAATACAAGTGAGATCGGATTATTTAAGATAATTTCTGAGTCTGGGATCGGCGCAGGAACACGTCGGATCGAAGCAGTTACTGCGCGTGAAGCTTTCGAATATCTCGAGGGTCAAAACAACTTGTTGCAAACGGCTGCGATTGATTTGAAGATTGCTAAAACAAAGGATGTTCCGGTTAAAGTTGAAAGTTTATTGGAAAAAGTTAAACAATTAGAAAATAAAGTTCAAAGTTTAGAGGATAGATTTGCCAGTCAACAAGCCGCCAATGTTTGGGGAAATGTCCAAATTGTTGGGAAACACTCAATCGTGGCTGAACAAGTTAATGTCTCCGGCATGAACCAGTTACGCCAGCTGGCTGATCAGTGGAAGGCAAAGAAAATTTCCGATGTTCTTATTTTGGCTACACAAACGGACGATGGCAAAGTCAATTTATTGACAGCCATGTCAACGGCTTGTGTGAAGGAAGGCCTTAAGGCTGGTGATCTGATCAAGAAAATTGCACCTCTTGTTGGGGGTGGCGGCGGTGGTCGTCCTGATCTTGCGCAAGCAGGCGGGAAGAAACCAGCTGGAATTTCAGATGCCTTGAAACAAGGTGTTCAATGGCTTGAAAATCAGGAAAATAACTAAAAATATGTAACTAATAAGATTTCATTTCTATCTCTAAATGATTACGTCTTGATTACAAGTTGCACATTCCATTGTTACAACCTCTATGTTTTAGTAAGATTGTAACAAGAGTAACTGTTAACGCGGAGGTGCAGGAAAATGAGTTCGTTGGATGAAACGAGATACTTTAATTTTGATGACAATGGCCCTAAAGATGTACATGATACCCTTGAAACGGTCTATCGTTCATTGGAAGAGAAGGGCTACAATCCTATAAATCAAATCGTTGGATACTTATTGTCAGGTGACCCTGCCTACATTCCACGATTAAATGATGCGCGAAATTTAATCCGTAAACATGAACGTGACGAAATTGTCGAAGAGTTAGTGCGTTCATATTTAAATAAGGGGGATCAGCACTAGTGTCACGAATTATGGGCCTAGATGTCGGCTCGAAAACAGTGGGCGTGGCAGTTAGCGATCAGTTAGGCTGGACAGCTCAGGGCGTGGAGATCATTAGGATCGATGAAGACCAGGAACAGTTTGGACTGGAACGAGTTGCACAGTTAGTTGCCAAGTACGAAGTAACAGCCTTTGTACTCGGTCTGCCAAAAAATATGAACAATACGCTTGGACCGCGTGTTGAAGCTAGTCAGGCATACGGCGAGCGTTTGAAAGAAAAATTTGGTCTTCCAATTGATTATCAGGATGAACGTTTGACGACGGTCGAGGCTGAGAGGATGTTGGTCGAGCAAGCCGATACCTCAAGAAAAAAGCGAAAAAAAGTGATCGATAAGTTGGCGGCCAGTCTAATTTTACAAAACTACTTGGATCGTCATGGAAAGCTACTACAAAATCTCTAAGAAATGGGGCGTTCTTGATGAGTGAAGAACAAAATAACGCTGACAATAAAATTACTTTAGTTGATGATGACGGTAATGAGACTGAATATGAGATCTTGTTTACCTTTGATTCTGAAGATTATGGGAAGTCATATATTCTCTTAGTTCCAGCTGACTCAGAGCCAGAAGAGCAAGTCGATGTACTTGCCTTTTCATATGATCCTAATGCATCAGGAGCAGAAGATGGAGACATTGATTTAATTGAAATCGATGATGATGATGAATGGCAAATGGTCGAAGATGTCTTAGATACCTTTTTAAATGATGAAAATATGCAATGATCAATTGCATCAAGTCAATTATTAACATGAAAGCAACCAGGGCCGGGTCAAGGTTTTGGTTCTTTATCAAGTGGTACTGATGAA
>NZ_AZFI01000118.1 GCF_001435755.1 Ligilactobacillus acidipiscis DSM 15836
TTAAGACAAAAAGTATGAATAATTCAGGAATGAGAATATTCTTTAAGTTCTGGCTCCTGTTGTAAATACTCTTGCACCTTTTCTTTACCTAGGCTCATAAGTTCTGGGTCAAACCAAGCTAATTCTCCTTCTATTGACGCCATTAGTGCCTGAACCCTAGAAAACATACCTTGATACTTCGAATTCGTTGTATCCTGATCATTTTTCATACTAGCATATACATACACCTTTTCGGATAAACGGTACACGTCCAACAAGGCTTTGACAGCAGCTAATAATGCAGCTGGTCCATCACAAAGAGTGCCCTGATATCCCTTAAATTTCTCAGCTTCGATATTAACCTTTTTAAATGCATCTTCAAAATCTTGATCAGTCGCAAAAATTAAACCCAGATTCCAGGTCAACTCCGGAGCAACTTCACTTCGTTGTGGTACTTTTTTAACTTCAGACATAACTGACCTCCTCATATTTAAAAGAGTCACAAGAAACGAGCGAATAATGGAAAACTAAAATCGCTGCATAAGATAAGCTAAAAACGATATTAGTTTTGGTTCTACAAAGCTTATTCGTCACTTGGAATTCTCGTATTGCAATCAATTGTAGCGATAATTTTGACTAAAATCAATTTTACCAGTCATTTTTTGAAACTCCGTCCATTCTGAATAGCAAAACTGATTCAAAGAAACAAACGGCATTATAAAGATATTGTGTTGATTCAAGAACTTCTTCATGCTGGTATTTTTTGCATTTCTAGGAAACAACAAACAAAAACGTGCCTTCCACAAAAAAGCCGGCTGCCGGTAAATTGGCGGAAAATACTCGGCTGTGAGCACCCCTTTTACAAGATCAATAAATGAAAGCCGACGCTCGTAACACATGTTTTGCAGTCTATAAATTTGCCGACTTCGCTGGTGCATTTTAAAAACCAAATGACGTATTTGTTTTTCTTGTTCTGAATTAGTCAATCTAAAATAGCGAATGTGGTGGTCAATATGTAAAAAATTCTCTAATTCTTTTAAATTACTGGCAAAAAAACGCATATACTTCAATGGCAGCAAATCGGCCATCTGTATCCCATATAATACTTCAAACCGCTCATAAACTGTATCTAAATAAATCAAATAAAAGCCTAAATTATGGTGCCAACGAATAAACTGTGCGATTTGCTGAGTCAAGTTTCGCTGCGGATAATGACGTCGACCTAAGATCCAAACATACTTGAAGTTATGCTGTTGATAGCCTGCCGAACGTTGAAACATTGCTGTTGCAGTTAGAGGAGCGCATTGAAATTCAAAGGCAAGCCGATGTCCATCTTTAAAACGGCATAAAACGTCAGGTCTTTGGCGAAAATCTTCTTGATATGCTTCCAATTCAACTTGACAATGAAACTGATAACACCAAGAGGCCAATAATTTTTTCCCAGCCAAATGCTCTGCTGTTTCACCTTCGCTAAACGCATAACAACCATGCTTTCGATGCGCAAAATGAGCTATTTTTAACTGTCCATGTTTTAAAACTACTGTTTCCAAACAACTTGGACAAAAATAACTACTTTGTTTGCTTGCTTTTTCCGCGCTGATATAGTTTCCATGTTGGTCTTTTGCATAAAACATCCTGACACCTCCATAAAAAAATACGCAAAAAAAGCAAGAATCTGCTTTTTTTCCTACTACTTCTGAAAAAAGCTGATTCTTGCTAATTTATATTTAAGTTTTTCTAAAAGAGACTACTTAAAATAACTCAGAGCCCAATGAAATGCATTATTTTCAACGATCACATGTCCTCTTTCACGTAAAAGAGCTGACCCAAATGTGACAGTCTGTCCGTATTCATACATGTTGCTCATAAAATCCTTGATCCGTTCAACCGACACCTCATGAGTATCGAAGGCCAAGTCAAGGTAATATTGTGATTTATACATATATAAACTAGCTGTGACATCACTATCACCGACCGTCTTTACAAGTTCAATAAAATCTTCGAAGTCTGAAAATCCGACTACATAATGTTTGATCGTCAGTTGATCATCATGTTGTTGCTGATCATCGCTCGCCTGAATCTTCGTTTTTCTCTCATCTCGATAATTAGAGATATGGTTTTGGATATAATCAGCTACATCATCGTTAACTCCAAAGCCATTCATATTCAGTTGATCTAAAGTTTTCTTGATTTCATCAGTCGAAGCATCATTGGTGTGATCATTGGCTGGATTATAAGGCATCTTGTCCATGTTGTTAGGGTCGACTTTAGAAATAAAAAGCTCTAAACCATTCCTGTTAGGTAAAACTTGGAAAGTTACGGCATCAATATTTCTAAATTCATGATCAACGTCCACTTCATCCAAAATGCTATAAAAGAAGCTTTCGATCTCACTTTGGCTCCCTAACAGATCTAGGACTGTAACTCCACGATCAGCCAAATCTTGGTTTTCTAAAAGAACTCGAATCGTGTTGTCATTGATTTTCTCCATTTCCATCTGTGGTCGCCCCACCTTTCAATTTAACTAAACAACTCTATTTTAACAATTAGTTCGATTGTACCACGCATTGAACAAAAAATACACAGTCTAGCCCACATAGGACAAAAAAAACCGCCTGCATTCACAGACGGTTTGACCTTCTTAATTAAAATCCTGCCAAAGCTTGAGCTTCTTTTAACTCCATTGCCCGAACATCACGTGGCAAGAACCGACGGATCTCATCTTCGTTGTAACCAACTTGGAGACGTCTGTCATCCATAATAATTGGCCGACGCAAGAGACCTGGATTTTTACGAATTAAATCAAATAATTCTTTTAATGGAAGTTCATCTAAGTCAACATCTAAGCTTTGATAAACTTTTGAACGCTTCGAGATGATCTCTTCAGTTCCATCTTCAGTCATCTGTAAAATCTGTTTAATCTCATTAATGCTGAGCGGTTCTGAAAAGATGTTGCGTTCCTTAAAAGGAATATTCTGTTCTGTTAACCATGCGCGAGCTTTCCGACATGAAGTGCAACTTGGTGACGTATATAATGTAACCATGTAAATCGCTCCTTTAATAGTTAAACCATATTCTCTACACTCATTATTATACACTAATTTCACACAAATAAAACCTTATTTTGAAATATTTTTGTAAAAATACTATTTTTTTATTTAGAATTAGTCTAAATAGTCATAAATAGCATTGATATATATAGAACGTTTTTCATTAGATAACTTTTATGTAACTCTAATTATTAACTATATCTAATGTATATTGAGCTAATAAATTTATATGTTGGCAGATTTATCTCGAAAAACTTTATTTATAAAATAATCACGTTTTATCAAAATCCATGATAAAAAATACTACAAAAAAGCAGCAGGCTCAATAATAGGCGCTTGCTACTTTTTTAACTAGCGAACTAAATTTTTCCATAGCACGACTTTACCAGCTTTCAAAGATGCTTGCACATCGATGATCCTTTGGTTAGAACTTCCTCTAAATTGCAAAGTTAAATCTTTTAGCGGTTCTAAGAAGCGACCATCAACTAAAATATCGATCTTAGAGAGCATTTCTAATTTATCAGCAGACTCTTTTTGTAATTCATCCCACGTATAGCCTGTCCATGACCAGATATCTTTACTGGAGCCATATTCTTTTCTTAAACGGTCGATCAGAGATAAACAAACTTGAGTATTTAAGAACGGTTCTCCACCCAATAAGGTCAAACCCTGACAAAAACTTTGTCCTATATCGGCCACGATCTGATCTTCTAATTCTTTAGAATAAGGTTGTCCATATTTAAATTGCTGAGCAACTTTGTTATAGCACCCTGGGCATGCAAACAGACACCCGCTGACATATAAACTACAACGAACCCCTTCTCCATCAACAAAGTTAAACGGCTTATAATCAGCAATATAACCTTGAGACAGATCCTTTGCTAACCATTCTTGCGGACGAGGATTTTTCGGTGCTCGTACTCGTTTGCTTTTGCGCTCTCGTCTTTTTTTTACTTTAGCAGGGTCTGTTTGAGCTAAACTGGATTTATCAACAAAATCCGTGTCGCCGTGAACTGTGATCCGGATCTGTTCTCCCATTTATCTCATCTCACTTGATATATTTTTCTTACGAGAAGCAATCTCCACATGTCTGCCGTGAACCATTGGTCTTTGCAATGGATTACCTAAATAGCCGCAAGTCCGCTTGACACAATCACAAGTTTTAGGGTCATGGTTTCCACAATCGGGGCACTCAAAACCGCGTGCAGTAGCCTTGAACTCACCTTGAAAACCACACTTATAACAGTGATCGATCGGAGTATTTGTACCTAAATAGCCGATTTTATCGTAGGCCCAATCCCAGACTGCTTCCAAAGCTTTAGGGTTTTGTTTAAGATTTGGGTATTCGCAATAATGAATGAAACCACCAGCTGCATACTGCGGATAATCTTTTTCGAAACTCAACTTTTCAAATGGTGTAGGATGCTTGCGAACATCATAGTGAAAACTATTAGTGTAGTACTCCTTAGCTGTAATATCTTTCAATTCACCAAATTTTGCCAGATCCAGCCTGCAAAAGCGGTCAGTCAAAGATTCACTAGGCGTAGAATATACACTAAAATGATAGCCTGTTTCTTTGGACCACCTTTTACAATGAGCATCTAAAGAGCGCACGATCGAAACTGTAAAGTCATGGGCTTCCTGATTTTTTTCCCAGTTCGGGCCAAAAAACACAGTCCCAACTTCATATAATCCAATATACCCTAAAGAAACAGTAGCACGTTCATGATCGAACATCACTGACACATCATCATCCGGTTTAAGACGCTTGCCAAATGCCCCATACTGGTAAAGGATCGGCGCATTTTCAGGAGTTGCATCTAAGACACGCTTAACTTTGAAATCTAACGCAGTTTTAGCAATATTCATTCGTTCCTCAAAGATTTGCCAGAACAAGTCAAAATCGCCATGAGATTCTAAAGCTATCCTGGGTAAATTAACTGTCACAACACCGAGATTCATCCGTCCAGAATTGATTTCGACCCCGTTTTCATCTGTCCAGCCTTGTAAAAAGGAACGGCAACCCATCGGAACTTTAAAGCTCCCGGTGATTTCTTTGATTTTATCGTACATTAAAACATCCGGATACATTCTTTTAGTTGCACATTCGACCGCTAATTCTTTAACATCATAATTAGGGTCTGTTGGCGCAAAGTTGACCCCTTTTTTAATTGTAAAAACGAGTTTAGGGAAAATAGCCGTTCTCTTTTCCTTACCTAAGCCAGTGATCCTGATCCTTAAAATAGATTTCTGGATCTCACGACAGATCCACGAAGTTCCTAAACCGAATCCTAAAGTGGTAAATGGCGTTTGTCCTTGCGATGAAAACAAAGTATTGATTTCGTATTCCAGGGCTTGCATGGCGTCATAAATATCTTTTTTAGTCCGTTTCTTTGCAAACTGCTCGACTTTTTCCTGACTGTCAATAAATTCCGCCCCTTCTACCAAATGTTTGTGATAATTTTTAAGCGCAAACGGCTCTAAGAGTTCATCGACACGGTCGGCTGAGCATCCACCATATTGACTAGAAGCAACATTGGCAATAATTTGTGACATCTGAGCCGTTGCAGTTTGAATCGAGTGTGGGCTTACGACCTCAGCATTACCGATTTTAAAGCCATTAGTCAACATTTCTTTAAAATCGATCAAACAGCAGTTAGTCATCGGGCTCCACGGAGTATAATCAAGGTCATGATAATGAATATCACCACGTAAGTGTGCTTTAGCCACATGTTGTGGCATTAACTTAAGACCTAAAGTCTTTCCTACCGTCCCAGCTGTCAGATCACGCTGTGTATTAAAAACATTACTATCCTTGTTGGCATTTTCATGTACTAATTCTGGATCTTGTGAAAGCAGCCTCTCTAACCTTGTACGTGGGTCGGTCTGTTCTTTCCATGATTGCTCTTCTTTTTGCCGATAAGTAAGATATGCTTGTGCTTCATTTTGATAACCAAAATGCTCGAGTACTTCGACCATTTTTTGAGAAAGTTCCTGCGCGGTGATCGAACTTTGCCCGTTAAAAGAAGCCAGTAGTGTATTTAACAAGGTAGAAGATTTTGCTTCTAAATTTAAATTTTCAAGCACGTTTTCTAATTTATAAAGTTGAAATTTTACCGGATAACCATCACGTTTTACAACTTCTGTTGGTAAACTAACTTTTACCTTTAAATGTTCCTTGATATTTATCAATTCGATTATCCCCCTTCTGAACTATTATGTAACGATTTCTTATGCCAATACGCAAGATGTTGTTTGTCAATAGTCAGTATCATACTATATATAGGTATTGATTACAAATTTGACACAATATAATGAGTCATGACTAGGAGAAATGCCTGCGTGTCAGTATTAGACAGGGTTAAATTTATTTCAAAAAACCGTGGTTTAAGTCTATTATCTTTAAATAATAAAGCCGGTTTGGGTAAAAATGCCATCTATAAATGGGAGAAACAAAAGCCAAGTGCTGAAAATTTAGAAAAAGTAGCAGTTGTTTTGGGGGTTTCATCTGATTATTTATTAGGGAAAACTGATGACACTTCACGTGGTAAAAAGTCTGCTGATCTGGCGAGAGTATAAAATAGTTTGTGTAAATGAA
>NZ_AZFI01000119.1 GCF_001435755.1 Ligilactobacillus acidipiscis DSM 15836
GATAGTGTGAACTATCTCCTACCCGATTCTTGATCCCATCTCAAAGTAAGCTATTCAAGATAGGTATCAGATTTAGCTTTATACCCTCAATGAGTTTTGGATGTTGTTTTGCCATACTGTGTCCAAACTGCAGCAAATGTACCTGTACTGCATTCTTTTAAAATCTCCCTAAGCGTTTTAATATGATAGTTTGGTTTAGAATTTTAATTTGGTACCAGGCGAAAGCATGCTTTAGTGAAATAATTATGCAGAGAGTGTCAGAATGCCCCAGTGATCATTGAATCAATATCTGTTCAAATAAGATTTTCTGAATTGCTTTTTATTTTTAGAAAAAAGATATTATATGGGACCAAATCAAGTTTTGGCTATCGGAAAATATGAGGTGGAAATCTGAGTTTTGCAGGGAAAATATCTTTTATCTTGAAGAGATCTTTGGATTAGAGCTGACAGTATTTGCCATTTTTTAATTTTTCTAATGAATGTGGCTCTATTATGAATGTAATAGAGTTTATTTTAGAGATTTCTATCATGACCATTTTAGTTTTCCGAGTCATTTGCATTCGAACACAAACAAGTGAAAATTAAGAATAATTACTTTATTTTGTCATTTTAGTTAACATGGATCATCTTTTTGCTTGTTTCTTATATGTCATCCTTTGTTGTATGCAAACGCTTACGAATGCCGTACACATAGCCGCTCATAGCCATTAATGTTATTTACTGTGCAAGAAAATTTTCTAAGATCACAATTATGTGATCTTAGAATCAAGATTTACTATGATGAAGGTAAGAAAAGTGAGTCTGTTGTCAGGGTTCTAATGAAAAAGTAAACTTACGCAGTAAAAAATAAGTAAAATAGTTTAAAAACTTTCTTAGATATACTAATGAACACTAGAAAGTCGCAATAAGAACAACGAGATCAATTAAAAAAATATTATTCGAATAAAGAAAAAATGGCTAAATGTTGATAATTATTATAAAAAAATAAAAATAAAGTTAACTAAAAATGATAAACTGCCACCGGATTTATTAATAATCAGTGAGTGTCATTGACGCATAAATCTTTGAATTTTATAATAGTTATCGTTATTTAATTTATTTAAATGAATAAAAAGCCCTTTCAGGGTAAAAATATGGAGGAATCATATCTAATGAGTGGTAGTAAAGAACCATCATTTCTTGGGCACCCACGTGGGTTATCTACGCTGTTCTTTACTGAAATGTGGGAAAGATTCAGTTACTATGGTATGCGTGCCATTTTGCTGTATTATATGTATTTTGCTGTTAGTAAGGGAGGGCTTGGTTTTGACAAGCCTACTGCAGCATCGATCATGTCGATCTATGGTTCACTAGTTTATCTTTCTAGTGTTCTTGGCGGGTTTATTAGTGATCGTTTATGGGGACCACGTCGGACTGTCTTTATTGGTGGCATCTTGATCATGTTTGGTCATATTGTTTTGTCAACTCCATTTGGCAGTGCTGCGTTATATATTTCAATTGCCTTGATAGTTATTGGGACTGGTTTATTAAAGCCAAATGTTTCCGAAATGGTCGGCGGTTTGTATTCTGAAGAGGACACGCGTCGTGACTCTGGTTTTAGTATTTTTGTTTTCGGAATTAATATGGGTGCCTTTATTGCTCCTTATATTGTTGGTTGGCTGGGTCAAAGCGTTAACTTCCATCTTGGATTTTCTCTTGCTGCGATCGGAATGTTCTTTGGTTTAGTTCAATATACTATTGATGGTAAGAAATATCTTCCTAAAGATAGTCTGTATGCTTCTGATCCAATTCAGCCTGAAGAAACAAAAGCTTTGATTAAGAAGGTATCAATCGGTGTTGTCGCAATTATTTTGATTTTTGTGATCATGGCCTTATTCAAGATGTTCAATGTTAATAACGTTATCAACATTTTAAGTATCTGTGCCGTTTTAATACCTGTTGTTTACTTCATCAATATGTTGACTAGCGGTAAGGTCAATAAAGTTGAACGTTCTCGTGTCTGGGCTTATGTGCCATTATTCATTGCTTCGATTTTATTCTGGTCAATTGAAGAACAAGGTTCGGTTGTTCTTGCTTTGTTTGCTGAAGATCAGACAAGATTATCGATTGCTGGTTTTAATTTCCCCGCTAGTTGGTTCCAGAGTGCTAATCCTTTGTTTATTATGTTATACACACCGTTCTTTTCAATGTTGTGGAATAAACTTGGTAAGAAACAGCCTTCATCAGGTAAGAAATTTTCTTATGGTCTATTTTTCTCTGGTGCATCATTTTTATGGATGATGATCCCGTTGTTTATCCATGGTACTGATACAAGAGTCAGTCCATGGTGGTTGATCGCTAGTTGGGCACTTGTTATTATCGGTGAAATGTTGATCTCACCAATTGGTCTATCTGTTACGACTAAACTTGCCCCTAAGGCCTTTCATTCACAAATGATGAGTATGTGGTTCTTAGGTGACGCAGCCGCACAGGCCATCAATGCTCAAATCGTTCGTTTCTTTACGCCGTCTAATGAGATGATGTATTTCGGTTTGATCGGTGGCATTACTGTTATTTTTGGCTTCGTCTTATTATTCTTTGTTCCTAAAATCGAAAAATTCATGGCTGGTGTTAAGTAGCCAAAAGGCTTTATGTTATCATTGATCGATGATGGTGACATAAAGCTTTTTTAAGTGGATTTATATTTTTTTATATTTTATTTAAAATAAATGTTGCATTTTAGGTCCAAAGAGGTTATCATAATTAAGTCGGATGTTTGAGACATATCTTTTGGAAGGGTAGCGAAGTCTGGCTAAACGCGGCNTATTGATGGAGAGCTGTCCGAGTGGCTTAAGGAGCATGATTGGAAATCATGTAAGGGGGGATGCCCTCCTTCAAGGGTTCGAATCCCTTGCTCTCCGTAGATAAATGACCCGTTGGTCAAGTGGTTAAGACACCGCCCTTTCACGGCGGTAACATGGGTTCAAATCCCGTACGGGTCATATTGGAGGATTAGCTCAGTTGGGAGAGCGTCTGNAGCTGGATTTTATTTTGCCGGCTTAGCTCAGTTGGTAGAGCATCGGTATCGTAAACCGAGGGTCACAGGTTCGACTCCTGCAGCCGGCATAATTTAACGAAGATAAACATTGATATGTTAACATTAAAAAACAATTACCCACAATTCTTATTTTGAGGATCGTGGGTAATTGTTTGTAGTGTGCCCGGCATGGGCAGTAACTAGNAAATAATTCGGTCCTATGGTGTAGGGGTTTATCACGCCTGCCTGTCACGCAGGAGATCGCCGGTTCAAATCCGGCTAGGACCGTTAGGATAAGATTTCATCTTATTCATTTAAAATTGATGTAAATGGCTCGGTAGCTCAGTCGGTAGAGCAATGGATTGAAGCTCCATGTGTCGGCGGTTCGATTCCGTCCCGCGCCATTATGGAAGGGTAGCNCGGACTGTAAATCCGCTCCTTCGGGTTCGGTGGTTCGAATCCACTCCCTTCCACCATTATTGGGGTATAGCCAAGCGGTAAGGCATCGGGTTTTGATCCCGTGATTCGCTGGTTCGAATCCAGCTATCCCAATTATATGATCGAACAGTCTTATCTCCCAAATCTTTGAATTCATTGATTTGGGAGATTTTTTGTGTTTTAAAGTTTCATTCTTTTGTTATAATTTAAATAAGAGTCGAAACATCTTGCATATTTATGTCAGCAACCAAAGGTTAGGAGAGCAAATTTATGAAAATAGGTTTTATCGGTGTTGGAAGTATGGCTAAAGCAATTATTGAAGGTATTTTAGCAGCGGAAAATGTGCCTGCCAGTGATATTTTGATTCACAGCGCTCATCCTGCAAATTATGAGCAGTATGCACAAAAGTGGGGATTAACAGCTTGTGCTAATAACAATGAAGTTGCTCAGCAAGCTGATCTTTTATTTTTAGCAGTCAAACCTTTAATGGCTGGGGAAGTACTATCGGATATTAAAAAGACGATCATAACCGCTCATCCAGTCGTAGTATCGATGTTAAGCGGTGTTAGCCTCGCAGAGTTAGAACAATTTATTGGGACTAAAAATGTCGAGATCTTACGGATCATGCCAAATGTTAATGTAGCGATAAATCAGGGAATCACTGCATTGGTCGGCAATAGTTCTTTAAGTTCTGCTCATCTTCAACAAGCTCAGTCGTTGTTAAGCGATTTGGGGCAAACTATTTCTTTAGATGAACAGGATTTTAGTACTTTTGTTGCTTTAGCAGGTAGTTCTCCAGCCTTTGTTTATTATTATATTGATTCGATGGCTAATGCAGGAGTTAAGTATGGTTTAACCAAAAATGCTGCAGTCAAAATTGCGGCGCAAGCAGTAATGGGCAGTGCCGCCAATGTTTTGCAGAGTGAAAAGGCCCCACGGAACCTGATGGATGATGTCTGCTCTCCGGGTGGAACGACAATTGCTGGTTTGTTAGCCATGGAAGAAGCCGGTTTTACCAGAGCAGTTATTGAAGGAATTGATGCGACGATCGCTAAAGACAAAGAATGATCAGACCTTAAATGGAACTGGTTGGACAAGGAGACTTGCTTTTTTGGTATATACCGATTATGATAGAAGTATTGAATCCAAATGAGGTGTAAAGATGAGTAAAGTACTTAAACACGCAGTAATTTATACAGGTGAAGAAAAAATAAATGATGGTTATCTTCGTTTTTCCAATAAAATTGAAGATGTTGGTCCAATGGCTGAATTTAGTCCAAAAGCCGGTGATAGTGAGATCGTTGATCTTGAAGGTCAGATCGTAGTTCCCGGCTTTATTGATGTTCATAGTCATGGTGGTTATAGTTTTGATGCGATGGATGGTGATGCTGCTCAACTTGATGAAATGGTCACAGACATGGTATATGAGGGTATCACAGGCTATTTTGCCACGACTATGACTCAGTCAAATGAAAACATCGACAAAGCAATGGTCGCTGTTAATGACGCCATGAAGGTCAATCCAGTTATTTTAGGGGCTCATCTGGAAGGACCATTCGTTGCCATGGATTTCAAGGGGGCACAACCACCTGAATATATTAAAGATCCTGATGCAAAATTATTAGCACATTGGAATGAACTAGCCGGGGGTCATATCAAGATGATCACGTATGCACCTGAACATCAAGGGACAGCAGAATTTGAAGATTATTGTTTGGCCCATAATATTGTTCCTTCTGCCGGTCATAGTAACGCTACAAGAGCACAAATGAAGAAATCAAAAGCAAGCCATGTTACTCATTTATACAATGCCCAACGCGAATTTAAACATCGTGAGCCTGGTGTTACAGGGCATGCTTTGCTAGAAGATAATATTTATTGTGAGATGATTGCTGATGGTTTTCATGTTGTTCCAGATATGATCAAATTAGCGTATGAACTAAAGGGGCCAGATAAGTTAGAACTCGTTACTGATTCAATGAGAGCTAAAGGAATGCCTGAGGGTATCTCTGAACTTGGCGGTCAAAAAGTGATCGTTAAAGACAAACAGGCTCGCCTGGAAGCTGGTAATTTGGCTGGGTCAGTTTTGCAATATCAAGATGCCTTTGTTAATATTATGAAGTTTACCGGCTGCGGTATTGAAGAAGCAGTTAAGATGTCTTCTGTTAACCAAGCTAAAGAATTTGGTTTGACTTCTAAGGGCGGTTTGCAAGTTGGTAAGGATGCTGATTTGAATGTCTTTGATGCAGACTTACATTTGCAGGAAACATATAGTTTTGGACGCCTTTTTAAAAAATAATCACTGTTATTAAAAGATAAAATTATAGAGGGAGTAGGGTTGCCAAGTGGGTTCGCCAATATATATCCAGATTCATAACAAAATTAAACAGACTATCCAATCTGGCAAATGGAAAATAGGGGATCGTATCCCTGCTGAACGTGAGCTGGCTGTACAGTTTGGTGTTAGCCGTATGACTTTGCGTCAGGCTGTTCAGACACTGGTCGATGAAGGGATTTTAGAGCGTCATGTTGGCTCTGGAACATTTGTCGCGCGCCAGAAGGTCCAGGAAAGAATGTCTTCTGGGGTCACTAGTTTTACAGAAATCATTGAATCCCAAGGGAAAAAAGCTTCTAGTAAAACTATTTCTTATTTGGTGACCACTCCTTCGATCTCTGAAAGTGAGAGATTAGAACTTGCTGATGGAGAGAAAGTTTTACGAATGGAGCGGATCAGGTATGCGGATGATTTGCCGATCTGTTTTGAAGTGGCAACTTTACCTTATGCTCTCGTTAAAGATTACGCCAGGTCGCAAATCTCTACTTCCCTGTATCGGACGTTAGAAGAGCACGGTTTAACGATCGGGCACGCCGAGCAAACTGTTTCTGCAACTCTTGCTCCTGAACGTATTGCTGATTATCTGGAAGTCAAAAGAGGTGCAGCTATTTTGCGTTTACGCCAGACAACTAGTTTAAACGATGGACGGCCGTTTGAGTATGTGCGGACCCAGTATGTTGGTGAGCGTTTCGAGTTTTATTTGGCAAAATAAGCATTTAAAAATTGGGTTCTTTATCAAGTGGTACTGATGAAA
>NZ_AZFI01000012.1 GCF_001435755.1 Ligilactobacillus acidipiscis DSM 15836
TCGTTCAAGTTATTTCTTGCAATCTGCCATTAAAAAAAGTAACCAGCTCCCGCTCGAACAGCTAATTAATTTGTATAATTCTGTTGGTTGGAGTGCTTATACTGCTCAACCTGCCATCTTAAACCAAGCAATCATCAATTCTTTAGACATAATAACCGCTTGGCAAAACCAGCGACTTATAGGTTTGATCCGCACAGTAGGAGATGGTCAGACGATATTATATATCCAGGATTTATTAGTAGCTCCAGGTTTCCAGCAGCAAGGGATCGGAACAAAACTCATGTAGCAGGTTTTAAACAAACATAAAAACATTCGGCAAAAATTATTACTGACGGAAAATGAAACTCAGACATTTTCCTTTTATCAAAAACAAGGTTTTATAGACACTAAAGAAGTAAATCTTGTGAGCTTCTACCGTGAACACTAATAAAAACAAAAGTGCTTAAACAAAGTCATCTTAAAATCACCACGACAATAGGTAAAGCATGCGCAATTTTCCAGCTCCAAATCGCGCTAATGCAACATTCAAGCGTTCTATTATAAGGGTGATTTTTTGCTAGATCTAGTTGTAGTGAAACACACTATGCCGACTATATTTTTATGACTGATCTCTGACGAATAAAAAAGGAGGATTCGAAAACCATTCTTGGTTTCCGAATCTTCCTTTATTTATTACTTAAATCTACGCTGTTAATTCGCTATTTTGCGATATACGTGTCTTTCCAATTATTAGTAACACCGGCTGTATTTTGAATCAAGCCTTTAACATTTTCTCTGACCATAGTTGGCTGGTTCAATTGATACAGTGGAGCTACACCTTGGTCAGTACTCAAGATCTTAGATGTCTTAACCAAGTCATCCCAACGTTTCTGCTGGTTAGCAACATCAGTTGTTTTAGATGCCTTAACTAAACGATCATACTCAGCATTTTTCCATTTACCATTATTATATGAGTTATCCGATGTAAACAAATCAACAAAGCTGATCGCATCAGAGAAGTCTGCCCCCCATGAACTAACAACAACATCAAATTGTTGCGTCTTAGAGCGATCCAAACGTGTCTTAAACGGCACATTTTGAACTTTGACATCAATGCCTAAATTCTCGCCCAGCTGGCTTTGGATAAAGGCGGTTACTTTCTTGACAACATCTGTATCGTCACCCAACAACGTAAAACTTAACTTGTCTTGCCCAGTTTCTTTTAAACCTTCTTTTAAAAGTTGTTTAGCTTTTTTCTTATTATAAGTTACGCCTTCTTTTGTCTGAGCCGCATCAGCAAAGTCTTTCCCATTATATGATTGCAGGCCAGAAGAAACGATCCCTTGCGAAACTTTAGTGCCAGAGCCTAAAACTTTGTTTGCCAATTGTTTACGGTCGATGGCATATGAGATAGCTTGTCTGATCTTCTTGTTTTGGAAAGCCTTTTGGGTTTGGTTAAATTCAAGGTAACTTGTTCTAGCCTGTTTCAAAACTTGATAGTCGGGCTTGCTTGATAATTGTTTGGCCTGTTCAGTACTTAAAAATGTTTCGTCCAGTTTCTTAGATTGGTAAAGATTATAGGAAGTTGAAGTGTCTTTGTTAACTTTAAAGTTGATTTTATCCAACTTGACTGACTTTTTGTCCCAATAGTTGCTGTTCTTAGCTAAAGACCAGCTTAAATTAGAACCAGTCCAAGCAGTCATCTTGAACGGACCGTTGTAAACCATATACTTAGATGCTGTTCCATACTTGGAACCATACTTTTCAACCGCTGACTTATTTTGCGGGAAAAATGACGGGAAGCCCATCAATAACTTGAAGTAAGGAATTTCTTTATCCAAAGAAACAACTAATTTATGATCGCCTTGTGCTTTGATCCCAAGAGCACTGCCAGGTTTTTTGCCATCCATGACTTCATTAGCGTTTTTAATTCCATCAAATAAATAAGCATATTCCGAACCAGTCTTTGGATCCAAAGTCCGCCGCCAAGAATAAACAAAATCTTTAGCAACTACTGGATCACCGTTTGACCACTTATCATCTTTACGCAATGTGAATGTGTATGTAAGCCCGTCTTTCGAAACTTTGGTTGATTTGGCGATCCCCGGTTCAACCTTTGACTTCTTACCAACTCGATAAAGACCTTCCATACTGTTATTCATCATATCAAAACTGATCGTATCCGTAGCCTTAGAAGGGTCCATTGTAGGAAGTTCCGAAGGTTCATCCCAATTTAGGACCTGCTTGTCAGCAAGCTTACCATTTCCAGCAGACGAACTCGACTTAGAACCGCAGGCTGTTAAAGCTAGACCTGCAACAACGGCAACTATTCCCGTAGAAAACACTTTGCGAAAACTCATACGCATTCTCCTCTTTCTCTAACCAATTTATAATTTTTATCAAATTATACAACATTTTAAATAAAATGCAACTGTTTATCTAAAATCATTTTTCAATTAATGAAAACCGTTACTACGGGATTCTTTTGAATTAATAGTTCACATATTATTTTTAAAATAAAATGTGTTAAAGGTTAATAGTTTATAATTTTTAACTATTTTAAACAAAAAAGATCGTCTCGTTCATATCTTATCTTTTATAGTATGATTTGTATGTCTTCTTAGTAAAAAATGCTAAAATAATATTAAAGAAATTTTTTGAAGGGATGCGTTCTTATGACCACAGACATTCAAAATAAGTCCAATGAAAACGGCCGGCAGACAAAACGTGAACGGCTGCTTGAAATCGTTCATGTCATTAGAGAACATGACATGATCCGGAACTTTATTAGGCAAAAGAATCCGCGTGAGATCCGTTTAGGCTTTGAGGAGCTTGGACCGACCTTTATTAAGATCGGACAAATTTTGTCAACGCGTCCTGACTTGGTATCACCTGCTTATATCAGGGAATTCAGCTACTTACAAGATAATGTTCAAATAGACCCTTATCGTACAGTACAACAGTCCTTCAAGAAACAGACCGGCAAAGAGATCTCCGAAGTTTTTGCCAAATTTGATAAAGAACCATTTGCTTCAGCTTCAATTGGACAAACCCACCGCGCTCTTTTAAAAGACGGGACCTCTGTAGTTGTTAAAATCCAGCACCCCAAAGTGCAAGAACTGGTTGAAACTGACATGTCTCTCTTTAAAAAAGCGGTTGACATTTTGAAAATTGGCCCCGAGATCGGTGTGATCGACCCGGAAGATATTTTAAACGAGATCAGAAATGCTCTTTTTACTGAAATCAACACAGAAATCGAGATCAAAAATGGGCAAGAGTTCTACGAGCTAAATAATAATGATGGGATCATTACTGTTCCCCGAACTTATGCCGATCTTTCAGCACAAAAAATTTTAGTTACTAGCTATATGCCTGGCAGAAGCATTAAATACTACATCCAAGAACCCTATAGTAAAGATGAACGCATAGCCAAACAGCAAAAGAATGAACGTAAAAAAGTCGCCGAAGCACTCGTCAAAAACTTTGTCAAGCAAGTTTTTGAAGATAACTTTTTTCATGCTGATCCTCATCCTGGTAACATCTTATTCAAACGTTTTGACCATGAGGACATCAAAGAACAAAATCATATTATTCAATTTCAGCGGAAGGTCCGGGGAAAAAAGACTACTTTGACTGCGCAAGATGATGATCTGCCCGATTACCGGGTGACCTACCTTGATTTTGGAATGATGGGACGCCTGACACCCAATATTGTTGACGGGATCATTCAAATTATCTTGGCCTTAAATACTAAAGACACAAGAACGATCGGTCAAGCGATACTTTCAATTTGTAACCGGACCGGCAAAGTTGATCAGGAAAAATTTTTCGAAGAGTTAGGTATCTTTTTACAGCCTTACATGCAAATGGGCCTGGGGCAAATCGACTTACCCAGTTTACTTTTTGAGGTCATTAGCCTTTGTCGGAATAATAACTTACAAGCCAAATCGGAAATCACTCTTTTGGTCAAATCCTTTGCTTCACTTGAGGGGATCATTGCTGAACTTGACCCTGAAATGGAAATGATGGATGTTGCGCGTCCGTTTGCCAAAGAATATCTGATCGAACACTTTAGCTGGAAAAAACAGTTGGAAGATAGTGCCTTAGATGTTGCTCAATCAGTGCGTGCTTTATCCAAGATCCCATTAAAAATCGAACAATTGATCAATTTATTTACAACCGGTCAAACCAAAATCAACATTACTTTAAGGGGGCAAGAAACTCTCTTCGTTAATTTTAGCAGGATCGTTGATAGACTTGTAAGCGCAATTATTTTAGCAGCATTGATACTAGGCTCTTCCTTGTTAGTCCAGGGTAGCTCCGAACATCCTGCAATTTACAGACTGGGAGTTGCTGGCTATATTATTTCATTTATTGTGATCGTCTTGATGATCTTAAATTCCTTGTGGATCCGTTTTAAACATAAAAAATAAACCTGACCGTTCGCAATTCAAGCCTCCTTTCTCCCATGTCTTTGAAAAACATTCAGACGTGTGTTGGCGAGATTTATTAAGACTTTGACTTTTTTTGACCTTTTAGTGTTTTTTCTTTGCATCTACTCTAAAAACGTATAGAATTAACAGTGAAGGGAGATTCATCCATGCGGATCTTTTCCTTGTTGACTGTTTAAGTATGGTAGTAAATTACCAATCATAGAAAGGAAGTTTTGGTGTTATGGCTAACGATATTTCTAATCACTTCAACGATTTGTTAAATTCCGGAGATGAATTTTTCAAGAATTTTGGACGTCCACTTATGAACTTGAGTGATTCCTTTAAGGAACTGCGTAGTGACGTGCAAGAAACTGAGACAGATTATACCGTTGCGATCGATGTTCCTGGTGTTGACAAAAAAGATATCTCGATCGACTTCAAAGATAACACATTGACCGTTTCCGCCAAGCGTCAATCGTTCACTGACCGCAGTGACAAAGATGGCAATATGATCGCCAGCGAACGCAGCTCTGGTCGTTTTACTCGTCAATATCATTTTCCTGATGTCGATCACGAAAAGATCGGTGCCAAATATGAAGAAGGCGTTTTGACTATCACCTTGCCTAAGACAACAGAAGGTCAGAGTAAAACTCATAAAATCGAAGTTCAGTAATCAAATGATCGTTTACCTCGTATTCCAGCAAAAGAATACGAGGTTTTTTGTGTAAAACTTTAAAAGGATCACCGATCTTCACCCTTCTAAAAGGTTGATATTACAGGAATTTACCTTAAGAATATTAGGCTTTTATATTTGTGAATTTTCTCGATAGAAAACGGTTGCATTAAGTTTGATAATGTGATATAAAATAGGTGTAAGGAAAGATCAAGGCTCAGTTAGTGAGTCAGACAACTGAATATAGCAACAAAATAATTGAAAGTTTTAAAAGTATTAAATCCGCTAGATCCAACCAAAATAGAGGATATGATAGAGGGTGTCGGAACCAACATGAGAAAGTTCCAAACACAGAATATTTCTTCTTTAGAGGGTGATTGAACCAACATGAGATGTGTTTCAACCACAAATAATTTAATCGATTGGAAGTGATGAAGTCAACATGAATCGTTTTAGGTCCGCTAACCCGCGCAAGGCAGGTCATGAGATCTCTACAACCGGTGTTGACCGAAGTCTAGGTAAGGGAGCAATTGCAGATCAGTGAAAAAAATGCAGAAATTAGTTGCTCAACTAGGGTTGCGGAAACACGATCTTTCCTTACAGAATATAAAGTTCAGTGCTCCTGATGTGTGAATATCTTAGGAGAAACAGGTGAACCTCCAAGATGATATGTATGAGTGAAAACGCGGGTCTGAGCTTTAGTGCTTTTAACCCAAAACATGAGAAAATTTAAGTTGACTTCAAAGGATATTTAGGTAATTAGATGAGTTTATATTTTGACGTAACACAGTCAGTAACCTAGGGGTCTGAAACAAATGTATGTAAATTTGTTTCAGGCCTTTTATTATCGTTTGATTTTTTGAAACATACGTTTGCTTTTATCACAATAAAGTTACATAATATGTTTGTTTAGTAACTGACACTACGAGGAAGGAGGTAATCATTTGAAACAAACTTCTATTTTTGACCAAAATGAAAACAACAATGCTCCCTTGGCTTACCGGGTCAGGCCACAAAAATTAGCTGAATTTTTTGGTCAAACTCACCTTTTAGCTCCCGGCAAAGTTCTCCGCGAATTGATCGATAATGATCAGCTGACCTCGATGATCTTTTGGGGACCTCCAGGGGTAGGCAAAACCACTTTAGCACGGATAATTGCCGCTCAAACTAAAGCCCATTTTTTAACCTTCAGTGCGGTCACTACCAGTATCAAAGATATCAAGTCGATCATGAAAGATGCTGAAGAAGCACGAGAAATGGGGGAAAGAACGATTGTTTTCGTTGACGAGATCCATCGCTTTAATAAAGCTCAACAAGACGCATTCTTACCTTATGTCGAAAAAGGCAGTATCATTTTGATTGGAGCTACGACTGAAAATCCATCGTTTGAGTTGAACTCCGCCCTCCTCTCTCGTTGTAAAGTTTTTGTCTTACAAGAATTAAAGCCTGACGAATTAGTCGATCTGCTAAAACATGCTTTGAATTCCTCTCAGGGCTTTCCTGAATTGGCCATCCACATTTCACAGGAAACACTGCAAGAAATCGCTGCTTTTGCCAATGGTGACGGCCGAAACGCCCTTAATACCCTTGAAATGGCAATATTAAATGGCAAACGAGAGGGTAAAGATGTTACAGTCGATCAACAAACTTTGCATCAACTCCTAGGAAAAAAGTCTTTACGTTATGATAAAAAAGGCGAGGAACATTATAATATTATTTCGGCTTTGCACAAATCAATGCGTAACAGCGACGTGAATGCGGCGGTCTACTGGTTATCACGTGTGATCGATGGTGGTGAAGATCCACTATATATCGCGCGACGATTGGTTCGTTTCGCCAGCGAAGATATCGGTTTGGCAGATACCAATGCTTTAAATGTCGCAGTCAATGTTTTTCAAGCTTGTCAGTTTATTGGCTTGCCGGAATGTGATGTTCATTTAACTGAAGCTGTGATCTACCTAGCGTTAGCACCTAAATCAAACGCCGCATACAAAGCCCGTCTGACTTCCAAAAAAGATGTCCGTTCTTACGGAAATCTGCCGGTACCCTTACAGATCAGAAATGCACCAACTAAACTAATGGATGACTTAGGTTATGGTGAAAATTACCAATATGCCCACAAAAGCAAAGACAAACTGACTTCAATGGAAACTGCCCCGCCTGAGATCAAGGGACACGAATACTATGAACCCACCAATCAAGGAAAAGAAGCTCGTTTCAAGCAACGGTTGGAATATATTAAAAAGTGGCATAAAAGCCATGATAATAGCTAAAAACGAAAAGCCCCATGCACTCCAAGCAAGCGAACCTAATTCTTAGAGTACATGGGACTTTTCGTTTTTTGATCAAAGTGGCATACTTACAATTTTTCTCTAAATTTATCCTCTTAGGGTATTGTTATTTTGTACTAATTTTTTGAAATTAAAGTCGAAGAGACATATTTCTTTTTAATTTCTTATTCTATTTAGATCAATGCGGCTAAGTGTGACTTGACTCACACTAGTCAAAACATCGTTATTATGAACTTCAACTTGCCATGTTTGGAGGTTAGAGCCGACATGCAAAGGGGTTGCTTTAGCAAGTAAAGTTCCTTTTTTTTCAGCTTGCAAATGATGTGTTGTCAGATCCACACCGACCACTGTCGAGCCTTCTGGAACATTTTTCGCTCCAGCCATACTAGCAGCCGTTTCTGCCAAAACTGCATTGATCCCGCCATGCACAATTCCATAAGGCTGTTTAATTTCATCAGAAATTTCAAGTGATATAATAGATTCGTTAGATGAGAGAGAAACAACTTTAATTCCAAGAGTTTTTACTAAGTCTGACATAAATATTACCAACTTTCGAAAGGATTGAATTAAATGACATCTGTAAACTGGGAAAAGGTCAAAGACTACGAAGAAATAATCTTTGAAAGGTCTGACAAAATTGCAAAAATCACAATGAACCGCCCAGAAAGGCGCAACGCCTTTACCCCAACAACTGTAGAAGAAATGATCGATGCATTTACTATCTGCCGTGATGATAGCACAATTGGCGTAATAATTCTAACTGGAGCTGGCGACCTCGCCTTTTCATCCGGTGGTGACCAAGGAGTCCGTGGTAACGGAGGCTATGTTGGTAAAGACAAAGTCGCTCGTTTGAACGTCTTGGATCTGCAACACTTGATCCGGATCATCCCTAAACCTGTGATCGCGATGGTCAAGGGCTGGTCTGTCGGCGGTGGTAACATTTTGCAACTAGTTTGTGACTTAACTATTGCTGCTGACAATGCGAAGTTTGGTCAAACAGGACCTAAAGTTGGCAGTTTCGATGCCGGTTACGGTTCCGGTTATCTTGCCCGTGTCATCGGACATAAACGTGCTAAAGAAGTCTGGTTCTTAAATCACTTCTACTCAGCAGAAGAAGCTTACCAAATGAACTGGATCAATAAAGTCGTTCCGTTGGCTGACGTTGAATCTGTAACACTTGACTGGTGTAATGAGATCCTTGAAAAATCACCAACAGCTTTGCGCTTTATCAAGGCTGCAATGAACGCTGATACCGATGGTTTGGCTGGAATACAACAGCTTGGCGGAGACGCTACAATGTTATTTTATCAGACAGATGAAGGCAAAGAGGGCCGCGACGCGTTCAATGAAAAACGCAAGCCCGATTTTGACAAATATCCTAAGTTTCCATAAACGATGTCAGGTATAAATAATGGATAATTGGATAAAAAAGCAAGCAGCCTTAGCCCCGACTAGGGCTGCTGTCGTAGATAAAGAAAAAACTATATCATTTGCACAACTTGCTGAATATACTGACAAGCTTGGGCGAAAACTAGCAGGTTTAGATGCTTTGAACAACAAAAGGATCGCTATTCTGACTAATAATTCATTGGCTGGGTATTTAACTGCGATGGGTGTTTTAAACGCAGGACATACGATCGTCTGGCTGAACCGTCGTTTGTCAGCGTCTGAGTTAAATTACCAACTAAATGATAGTCAAGTTGATGTCTGTTTATATGAAGATCAGCTTGATGCTTCACAGTTAAGCTGCCGCACTATTTCTTTTAGCGAGCTTGATTCAGCTTCTGAGAAAAGCTTTGCCCCCCAACAAGTCTTTGCTGCTAAAGATGCGGCAAGTATCATGTACACTTCAGGTACTACTGGGAGACCAAAGGGCGTTATTCAAACATTTGGCAATCATTTTAGTTCAGCAACGGCATCTGCCTTAAATCTAGGCGTAACGCCAGCTGATGAATGGCTATGTACAGTACCGATCTTTCATATCAGCGGTTTTTCGATCATGATGCGTGGTTTGATCTACGGGATGACCGTTCGTTTAGTCAGCCATTTTGATGCAGCAAAGATCCAGCAAATTCTTGTCAATGAACCAGTAACAATGATTTCAGTAGTTCCTTTTATGTTAAAGAAACTATTGACTATCAAACAAGAAACTGGCGCCCAATACCAAAAAAGATTTCGCGGAATGTTACTCGGCGGTGGTCCAATAGATCAAGCAACTTTAAAACAATGTGAACAACTGCAATTACCAGTTATCCAGTCATATGGAATGACTGAAACATGTTCGCAGATCGTAGCACTTTCTTTTGCTGATGCAGCAAAACATATTGGTTCTTCAGGGAAACCTCTTTTCCTGACACAATTACGCTTGGATCAAAATACACAAGAAATTCAGCTCAAAACCCCCGCTCTAAGTCCAGGTTATCTGGGAAAACAAGAAAAATACGTTGCCAAGATCACAACCGATGGCTGGTTCAAAACGGGGGACATTGGTCATTTTGACAAAGATGGATTTTTATATGTGCACGGGCGCAGTGATGATATGATAATTTCAGGAGGAGAAAACATTTTTCCTGATGAAGTAGAATCTGCTTATGCGAAATGCCCTTTCCTTGAAGATATTGCTGTCTTGGGTGTGGCTGATGACAAACGGGAACAAAAACCCATAGCTTTTGTGATACCAAATGAACAAACCCTGTTAGCCCAAGACTTGATAGATTATGGCCGTCAACATTTGGCCCATTATAAAGTCCCGAAAAACTTTTACTTGGTCAAACAATTACCTCACAACGCCAGTGGAAAACTGCAACGATTCAAATTACGAGAAAGATTGACTAGCGGCCAAGTCAAGGAGTTGCAATAATTTTCTGTGTTGGGTAATTGATTCTTAATTCCGATCCTAGAATGATTGATCCTACGTAGTTTTATCTGGCCGTTATTTTCGTTGCTTTGCGACTTGTGTCCACATGGCCTTCTTCTGGGCCCTAGTATTACGGATGTAGGGCCACATGGCGCTCGTGGACATTACTTTGGCAAATTTATATTGGAATCGACCCAAAATTACATGCAGTAAAATTTTATTACATCGGATTAGGTAAACTTAAACTTTTTGTATAATTATTTTTAGTATCATACTAGTAAGAACAAAGATATGATACCCAAGTCCACCATTGCTTGAGTACTATCTGCTTAGCCCATTATGTTTCGTAGTCAGACTCCGTGCAACAAAAGGTAACGTCTTATTCTTAAGTCCGATCATTCAGCACCAAACTAACGCTAGTTGACCAGGACCCGATAATGCTTGCTTTCTTTGTTGCACTCTGCCTTGTTTTTAAAAGGAGATGTTATTATGACCGAAAAAATGAATGCTGTTGGTTTTTATGAACATTTACCGCTTGATAACGCTCAAAGCCTTATTGACCTTACCTTAGATCGTCCAACCGCTAAAGAGCATGATCTTTTAGTCAAGGTCTCTGCAATTTCTGTGAACCCGGTCGATATCGCTACGCGTAAAAACGGCCACGATAAAAGTGAAAGGCCACGGATCCTCGGGTTCGATGCTGTAGGAACTGTTGTTGAAACGGGCTCAGATGTTACCTTATTCCAAAAAGGCGACAGGGTGTATTATGCAGGTTCCTTCAGTCGTCCTGGAAGTTACAGTGATTATGAACTTGTCGATGAACGGATCGTCGCACTCGCTCCCAAAAAGTTAGATGATGCCCATACTGCAGCTATGCCATTAACAACATTGACTGCTTGGGAAGCATTATTCGAACAGCTAGGCATTGACCCTGATGATAATGAGACTAATAATGATAAAACGATTTTGATAATCAACGGTGCCGGCGGCGTTGGTTCAATTGCCACTCAGTTAGCTCATTATGCAGGCCTTCACGTGATTGCAAGTGCTTCTCGTCCAAAGACGAAGGAATGGGCCTTGCAGCATGGGGCAGACGAAATAGTCGACCATCATAAAAACTTGATAGATGAAGTCCATGCCTTGGGCCACGATAACGTCAATTACATTCTTGAATTAAATAACTTAGACAATCATTGGGACGAAATGGTCGAATTGATCGGGCCGAATGGCAAAATGTCTTCCATAACCAGTAACCAAAAACCATTAAATCTGACAGCTCTCAAACGTAAGCGTGTTACTTTCGCGTGGGAATGGATGTTTACCAAAGCTTTTTACCACACAGCAGATTTAAGCAGTCAACATGAGATCCTAACTCAGGCAGCCCAATTGTTTGACAGCGGCATACTGCGTAGTACATTGAATCAAACATTGCAGGGTATCAATGCAGATAATTTAAAGAAAGCACACGCCATGATTGAAAGCGGGCATACCATTGGCAAGATTGTGCTGACTAAATAAAATTTTTATAATAAGCAAATAAGCTCTTGCAAAGTAAAGTGCACTTCAAAACACTTACTTTGCAAGAGCTTTTTATTTTCCTTGAGATGCGATTCGAGCAGCTCTGTACGCCAAGAGTGCCGTAGTAATTGCCCCAACTCCCCCAGGAACAGGTGTAATCGCCTGGACCTTCTGGGAGACTTGAGCAAAATCAACATCTCCCACAAGTTTGCCAGCTTCATCGTAATTAGTTCCGACATCAACTACCACTGCATCTTTGTTGACCATGTCAGCCGTGAGCAAATTAGGCTGTCCAACTGCAGTGATCACTAGCTGTGCTTGAACAGTGTGTTCAAAAAGCTGCTTAGTATATTTATCGCACACTGTTAACGTGGCGTTTTGTGCGAGCAGCAAGTTTGCTAAAGGACGTCCCACAGTTAAACTATCACCGATCAAAACCACTTCTACTCCTAGTAAATTAAACTCGTAAAAGTTTAAAAGTTCCAACACCGCAGCTGCCGTTAATGGAACTAGATCTCCAGACCGTGGCGATAAGGTCGATCCTAAATTAGCACGGGTAACTCCATCAATATCCTTGCACGGATCAAGCAGATCTTGGACAGCATCAAGCGGGAGACTTTCGGGTAAAGGTTCCAGTAACAGAATTGCATCAATTTGTTGATCCTCATTCAACTGTGTCACTTGACTTTCAAATTCACTAAAAGTGATCTGACTATCAAACACGACCGGAACGGTTTTTAGTCCTGCTTGTTGCAACACATTAGCCGCACTTCTCTGGTAGCCCTTGGCTGCAGGATCTACCCCAACTCTGACCAGTGCGACTTGGGGCACCGCTGACAAAGAAGCAACTAAGTTTTTAGTCCGTTGCAAAATATCATCTGCCACAGGCTTACCCTTCAATAATTTGCTCACACATTTTCACCCCGAGCTGCTTTTTGCATAGCCGGATATAAGCTTTCACTGATTTTTAAACCATCTGCTAAAGTCTCATCAGTTATTTTATTCAAGCTAGCAGCCTGGTCTTTATCTTTCATCATCCTGGTATTTTCGTAGACATTTAAAACAGAGGCTTTAAGTGCTGCCTCGGCTAATGCCGTTCCACTGCCAATATCACTTAACAAAGACTTGGAAGAATACTCTTTCATTTCGTCTAACTGATGCAAGATCTTAGTCGCTGTTTGGGCGATCTGTAATGGTGGTTGAGCAGCAACGATCAAGCCGTGTAACATTTCTGCAGCACGCTTATCTTTTTGCTCTTCAGTTTCTTTAGGGAGCTTTAAAGCTGCGGTAAAAGTTTCAAACGCACTCTCATCTTCCTGAATCAAGGAGATCATTTTAGTCCGACTCACAGTCATTTCAGCGATCAACTCAGTCAAACGCGGTTCATCAAGCTTGTCCTGACGAATGTGTCCGACCATTTCTCCTAAAGCACTGCTTAAAGCGCCTACTAAAGCTGCAGTTGATCCTCCACCTGGTGTTGGTGCTGCTGAGGCTAAGTCAGCTGTAAATTCTTCAATTGTTTGTGACATTTATTTCGCTCCTCTTATTGTTAGTTAGTCTTGCAGGTTATTGTAATGAAGCACTATTCTTAACCCATTTTAGACATTATGTCTTCAGACATTATTGGTGCTCGAGTTCTCCCGGCTTGCTTCACTCTGTTATTTTGTCGAGTTTTTCAAGCCAGAACCTTCCGCCCAATCAACTCCGCCATCACGACAAGTAAGACCACTTGTCATAATGCCCGAGTCCATTGGTGCTCGAGCTCTCCCGGCTTGCTTCACTCTGTTATACATTATCTCTGATTTTTCTTATATTTTCAAAGTCAGTGCATTGATCGCCACTATCACTGTACTCAATGACATTAAAACCGCTCCGACCATTGGGCTTAACACAAAACCGACAGGTGCTAATACTCCAGCTGCCAGTGGCAAAGCGATAATATTATAGCCAGCCCCCCACCAGAGATTTTGGGTCATCTTGCTGGTCGTTTTACGTGATAACTCTAAAAAATTAATAATATCATGCGGATCACTTTTGACCAATACTAAGTCTGCAGATTCGATCGCAACATCTGTCCCACTGCCGATCGCAACTCCAATGTCTGCCCGTGCCAAACTAGGCGCATCATTGACACCATCGCCGATCATCATAACTTTCCCGTCATTTTGATAACTTTGCACTGCTTTTTCTTTATCCGCAGGCAATAATTGTGCCTTAAATTCAGTGATCCCTAATTTTTCAGCAACTCCTTTAGCTGCTTGCTTATTGTCTCCAGTCAGCATGACCGGTGTTATCCCTTGGCTTAGCAAGGTATCGATCAATTTTTTAGCGGCCGGTTTGATTTGATCGCCTTGAGCAACAAAACCTACGACTTTATTATTTTCTACCAAAAAACTCAATGAGTTGCCTTCGCTTGCCAGTGCGTCAAACCGCTCGTTATCTACACTCAGGCCTTTTTCCTCCACATATCCTGGTGACACTATCAAATAATTAGTCCCATCGATCTCACCTTTTAACCCAACACCTTTGATTTGACTACTGTTGACACTTTTATATCCAATTTTTTTGGCCCGTGCCTTCTTCGTGATCCCAACTGCCAAAGGATGTGAAGAACCAGCTTCTAAGCTAGCCATAGTTTTTAAAACTTCTGCATCACTTTTTTTGGCCGATAAACTGCCATATTCCTTCACCTTAAAATTGCCTTCCGTTAAAGTTCCCGTTTTATCCATTAAGGCATATTTGAGGCTAGTGACCTGTTCCATTGCATTCCTATCACGGAGCAGCAAACCTTGCTTGGCACCTATAGAAGTGCTTCTGGCAACGACTAGTGGTATAGCTAAACCAAGTGCATGCGGACAAGCTATGATCAATACAGTCACTGCCCGTGGTAAAGCCGTCGCTAGATCAGTCGTAAGCCACCATGCGATAAAGCTGATAACAGCGATCGTTAAGGCAACATAAAACAGCCAGGAAGCCACTTTGTCCGCCAAATTTTCACGCCCTGATTTTTCATTTTGAGCCGATTCTACCATCTTGGTCACTTGTGCCAAAAAACTGTTTTCCCCTGTTCCTGTCACCTCGATTTGGATAGTTCCGTCACCATTGACCGAACCACCAAATACTTTCGTATCAACTTTTTTCTGCACTAATTTGGATTCACCAGTTACCATCGCTTCATTGACTGCTGACTCGCCGTCTACTACTTTTCCATCTGCTGGTATCTTTTCGCCGCCACGAACAAGAAGTCGGTCACCCTCAGTAACGTCTTGCAACTTAACATCAGTAACCTGCCCTTTTTCATCGATCCTATGTGCTTGACTTGGCAGCAATTCGGCCAGTTCATTCAAAGCTGAACCAGCATTCATCACTGCGTTCATTTCGATCCAATGACCTAATAACATAATGTCGACTAAAGTGGCTAACTCCCAGAAAAAGTCCATCACACTTGGAGTAACGTTAAAAACATTATTGGCTATCACAGAATAGATACTGTAGATATAAGCGACTGAGATCCCCATTGTGATCAAAGTCATCATTGCTGGTTTCTTGTCTGTTAACTCGCCCTTAGCCCCAGAAAAGAAAGGTTTTCCGCCATAAAAGAAGATCACAGTTCCAAGAATAGCAACTACCCAATCACTCCCCTGAAATTCAAGCAAGGGGTGGGTCATACCCATCATTGATGACATCAACAATAAGGGGATCGTTAAAATCAGTGAGACCCAGAACTTTTGCTTCAAATTTCCCATATGCATCATATGTCCGCCATGCATCATCATATCACTTTGACCCATCTTTTGATTTCCCATATCCATTTGCGAATGATCCATGTTCATTTCGTGATCCTCTTCATCCATCTTCATCAGACTAACTCCTTTCCAGTCTCAACACTAATTAATTTAAGAGTACATTTGAAAATGAGTAAACTCAAGTAAAAGACTTGTGATACAAAAAAACGTTGAGCTTTGACCCAACGCCTAAAAATTATCAAAAAATTTTACTTCATTAACGAGCCAATGTATCTCCACCTCTAGGAGACTTGATTGTGAAAGTCAGGATATATGAAATGCCCAAGAAAACGGCAACGATCATATATGGATAACTTGGATGCAAATCGAGTAATGCACCTGAGATCAAGGGACCGACCACATTACCAACACTCGTCAACGACATATTAAGGCCATTGATAAATCCTTGGTTGCGCGGACTGATCTTTGTCAGCATGGTCGTGATCGCCGGTCGGATCAAATCAAAGGCTTCAAAAACAAGCAATGTTGCTAAGATAACACCAACCTTTGTTTTAGCTAACAAGATCCAGATCGTTCCAACTAGAGAGATCAAAAAACAATATCTAATCAAACGTTTTTCACTTAACTTAGAAACCAGCCAGTCAAACATTGCTACCTGTAAGAACAAAGACAGAATGCCATTCAATGTCAGCACGAGGGCAATATTGTTCAAACTAAAGTGGTACACCTGATTGACAAATAAACTATAGATACTTTCAAATCCTTGCAAACCAAACGACGAAATAAAGATCAAAACAAACAAGATAATACCTGAGCTACCCAGGATCTGCATCATTTTGTCATCTTGTTGTAAAACACCTTCAATATCATCAACTGGTTCTTGCTCGGCAGCATTCTGTTCTTCCAATTTTTTTGGCAATGTGAAATACATTGCCACCATACTAACAATGCCTAAAGTACCTGCGACCCAAAATGGCAGCTTATAATCAATATTGGCCAACAAACCGCCTAGACCAGGTCCCAAGATCAATCCGCCTGAAAAAGCAGCAGATAACCAACCAATGACCCGTGCCCGATATTTTTTGGTAGTAATATCGGCGGCAAGCGCCATTTCAGTAGGAACAACCATTGCTGCAGAGATCCCACCGATCACACGGGAAATATCGAATAAAACCAATTGATTAGTAACAGCAAACAGATATTCCGAAACCGTGAATAAGAACAAACCTAAAACTAAAATCGGTTTCCGCCCGATTCGATCGGAAATACGGCCAATGATGGGAGAAGCTACAAACTGCGCAAAGGCAAATAAAGCATTCATAACTCCCATACTGAAAGCTGATAAATGTAATTCATTCCGCAAAAAAGGCATAACTGGAATCACAATACTGATCCCTAAACAAATCAAAAACTCACTAAAAATCAAAATAAAAATGGCTTTTTTGACTGTCTTTGACAACTGATCTCCCCCTTAATATATGTAATAGACACAATTTTTTGATACATTTTGTTCGTTATAATAAGGTAAGTACTAAGATTTTAATAATGAACTCCCTACAGTCATATCCGAACAATCAAGCCCTTTTAAAGCCTTTTATCAGTCTAACCATAGTAATATAACAAAAAAAGACAACATAAGTCTATAAAGAAAAATCTTACAAAATAATTTATCACTTCACAAAATTGACCGAAATAATTCTGCGTCAGCAAAAGTTTTGCTTGCACTCACGTTGCCGGTATATGATAGTAACTGTGAATATTATTTACTTACAAGGAGGATATACAAATGAAAATCGGATTTATCGGAACTGGGGTCATGGGTGCCGCTATTGCTTCCAACCTGCTGCAAGCGGGAAATGAATTAACCGTCTTTAACCGCACTAAGTCCAAAACAGCTGACTTGGTTGCCGCTGGTGCAACTTGGGCAGACACTCCTAAAAAAGTTGCTGAAGTCAGTGAAGTTGTTTTTTCAATGGTCGGTTTCCCTACAGATGTGGAGCAAGTTTATTTTGCAGATGACGGCATATTTGCTGGCAGCAAAAAGGGAACGATCTTGATCGATATGACTACCAGCAAGCCCTCTTTGGCGCAAAAAATTGCTGAACACGGTGAAAGAAATGGTATTCATGTCTTGGATGCCCCCGTTTCAGGTGGTGATGTCGGCGCAAAAAACGCTACTTTAACTGTGATGGTCGGTGGAAATGAAAAGACATATCAACAAGTTAAGCCTCTTTTTGAAAAAATAAGCAAAAAAGTAACTCTCTTTGGCCCAGCCGGTTCTGGCCAGCACGCTAAAATGGCTAATCAGATCATGATTGCAGGAACAATGACTGGTTTGACAGAAACATTGCTTTATACTAAAGCAGCTGGATTAGACCCGCATAAAGTGCTCGATGCATTAAGTGCAGGCGGTGCTCAAAATTGGAGTTTGTCCAATTATGGACCGCGTATCTTGCAAGATGACTATACACCGGGATTCTTTGCCCGTCATTTTTTAAAAGACCTGCGGATCGCCTTGCAAGAAGCTGACCGCATGGGACTAGATTTGTCCGCAACCGCCAATGCCAAACGCTTGTATGAAGTAATGGTCGACGTTTACGGCTTGGGTGATCAAGGAACACAAGGCTTGATCAATATATACTCAAAAACAACTAAGGAGAATAATTAGTGAAAATACAAGGATCCAACGCCTCACATAAAATATTATTATTAGTGATCGCGCTGATTTTTATTATCGACGGGGGATGGCAAGTCCTCAAGGGAGCTACTAGCTTAATGCGTCGCTACCGCAATCAGAAACGTCCAACTGAGCCGGCTGCGTCAGTCAGTTGGCTGCAAATTTTACTCGGTGTGACCATGATCTTGGCCGGGGCAGTTTTATTATATAGCGCGCTTGCAGGTGCTTACTAGGATCAAAAATCACTTACTACAGAGTTTTAGAGCAGTTAATTTGAACCAAAAAAATACATCAGTGACATTTTTACATTCATGTCACCGATGTATTTTTTAATCAAATTAAGCTTTCTGTGCTGAACCTGGGCGCTGCTTTTTTGCGACCTTCGTGCCAATTTCCATTTGGTCATTGTATCCCCAGAACCAGGTTACTAAAAATGAAACCAGCAGTGCGGCTAAACTTGAAAGCAAGAAAGCATAGAAACTGGTTAAATCACCAGGGTTTTTGATGTTAAAGAACGATGAAAAACCGATCAAAGAACCGGTGAAACCATACATTGAACCATGCATCAGGCCAGTGATCAAACCACCGACCGCTGAACCCATCAAGCCAGAAATAAAGACACGCCGGAATCTTAGGTTAATACCATAAATAGCCGGCTCTGTGACACCACAAAATGCTGAAATTGCAGCAGCAATGCCTAGGGTTTTACGATCATCTTTCTTAGACTTAAGAGCAACAGCCAAAACTGCAGCACCTTGAGAAACCATCGTTGTCGAAATAATGGCATTCAACGCACTTTGTCCACTGCCGGAAATTTGCTGTGCAACCAAAGGAACAACGCCCCAATGCAATCCAAAGATAACCAGTACTTGATAAAATCCACCAATTACCAGGCCACCGACCCAGCCGGATGCTTTAACTAACCAGTTGATCAAATCAGCTAAACCGTTGGCAATTCCCTGAATAATTGGACCTGTGACTACTAAAGTAATAGCTGCAACGACCAAAATAGTGATCAGAGGAGT
Source organism: Ligilactobacillus acidipiscis DSM 15836 (assembly GCF_001435755.1). Lineage (GTDB taxonomy): Bacteria > Bacillota > Bacilli > Lactobacillales > Lactobacillaceae > Ligilactobacillus > Ligilactobacillus acidipiscis. Next base: position 19,200 of record NZ_AZFI01000012.1, read on the forward strand.
GAAGATCATCTGTAAATAACTTGGTAAATGATCATTGAGCCAGTCCCCTAAAAGTTTAGCTAACCAAGCAGCTAAGATCATCGGAAAAATCGAATACGTATAATTCAAAAATTGGAAGTGGAACCCACCGATCGAAAACATGGTTTTAAATCCTTTGCCCCAGTCAACAATTTGCGGATAAGCTAAGACACCGCCGATCACTGCTGCCACGATCGGATCACTATTTAATTTTTTTGCGGCTGCGAATCCGACTAACACCGGCAAGAAATAAAAGGCCGAGTCCGCCATCGCATTGACCGTCAAATAGACTGTACTTGTTGGTTTAAGTAATTCGCCCAACTGCGGCATCGTTAATAATGACAATAACCCTTTAATAATACCTGATGCTGCGATCACACCGATCACGGGACTCATTGAACCAGTGATGAAACCGATCAAATTAGCGAATGCCCGACTAACAATATTTCCCTTTTGCTGACCATCAGCTGCAGTTGTAGCTTTTTCTTGTGTTGAATCACCACTATCATCAGCGAAATCAGGACCCAAAATTTTCATAACCGCATCATACACATGAGTAACTTCCGTGCCTATCACAACTTGATACTGCCCAGATGCATGGATCACATCGATCACACCCGGTGTATTTTTTAACACATCGTCATTAGCTTTTTGCTCATCTTTCAAATAAAAACGTAATCGAGAAATACAATGGATCAAACTTTTAATATTGCCTTGACCGCCAACATTTTTGACGATCGTGTCAGCTAACTGTGAATAATCTTTCTTTGCCATGTTAAACTCCTCCTTACTTTTTAGTAACTTGTGCAACGGATCGACCTGACTGCGTTTCACCAGTCGTAAGATCAAAATCAAGATCTAGTTCACCCGAATTAGTAATGACTGTCAAAATCGTCGTTTTATAACCAGCAGCTTTAATTTGTCGCAGGTTCATCGTTCCTAATTTAGTATGAGCTTGAACTCTTTGTCCCTGGCTAACGTCAAGTTGAAAGGCCCTCCCCTTTAATTCGACTGTATCAATTCCCAAATGTATTAAAACTTGCAAACCATCACTAGTCTCAAATCCGATAGCGTGTTTAGTTTCTGCAATTAACGTAACTTTACCTGCAACTGGCGCATATATAGAACCATCGGTGGGTTCAAGCCCGAAGCCGATACCCATCGCACCAGTAGAAAAGACAGGATCACTTGTGTCAGACAAATCAATGACTGCACCATCACTTGGTGCCAACAACTCTATCTTGGAGCTTTTCTTTTTAAATCCAAACATCAAAGCCACCTCCTAAATAAAACGTTTTCTTTTTCAAACCAATCTTACAACTTGTATATACACGTGTCAAGAAAAATAATTTAGTTTCATAATATTATTTGTCATAGCACAACTCTGCAAATAAATTAAAGCGTATTCATTAAAATCATTGCTTGTATATACACATTTGTTATAATAAACAATGAACAGATACAAAAATGAGCCATATATAATATTTCTACCCAGCAGCTTAAAGTTTTTCATTAGTGAACTAAAACTGGTAGAAAAACAGGAGTGATTGTTTTGAAAGTAAATCGTAGTAAACAATTGATCATTGCAAGAGACATTATTTCTAAAATTAAATACGGTCAGTATCGGCCTGGAACATATTTACCCAGCGAAAATCAGCTCACAGACCTTTATGGTGCGTCACGTGAAACGATCCGTAAAGCTTTAAATGAGTTAAATGATTTAGGATTGATTCAAAAAATAAAAGGCAAGGGCTCGATCGTCCTAGACATTCAACGCTACACCTTTCCAATTTCTGGGATCACCAGCTTTAAAGAATTAAACAGTTCGCAAGCGATGAATGCCCAAACAAAAGTTCTACAAAATAAACCTGCCAGCGTTCCTGAATACTTCTTAGCTCGTGGAGTAGACAATGACCAGCGAGCAACTTTTTTGGAACGTTTGCGCATCGTAAATGGAGAACCGTCAGTCTTGGATATTGATTATCTGCTTGATCCGCCGATCCAGAAAGTACCGACTGCAGAAGCCACAAATTCCTTATATGAATATCTCGAGGGCCAGCTCGGCTTACGGATCTCTTACGCTACAAAAGAAGTAACCGTTGAAAAACCAAATGTAGAACAAAAAAAACTATTAAATTTAACTGATCGAGACATGGTCGTAGCTGTTCGCAGTATGACCTACTTAGATGACACCACCTTGGTCCAACTGACAGAATCATATCACAGACCTGATAAATTCAAATTCACCGATTTCGCACGCAGAAAGCGGATCTAAAAAAGAACTGCTGAATTTTCTTTAACTGGAAGGAGTCCTATTTATGACAGATTTAGGTAAAAAAGTGATCTATCAGATCTATCCGAAATCATTTTACGATAGTAACAATGACGGGATCGGCGATTTACGCGGTATTATTGAAAAACTGCCCTATATTGCAAAACTAAACATCGACATGATCTGGTTCAATCCCTTTTTCGTTTCACCTCAAAACGACAATGGCTACGATATAGCTGATTATTACCACATTGATCCACAGTATGGAACGATGGCAGACTTCGAAGAATTAGTTTCTAAACTTAAAGCAATGAATATTGGCATCATGCTGGACATGGTTTTAAACCATTGTTCGACTGATAACGCTTGGTTTCAAAAAGCTTTAGCTGGTGACAAAAAATACCAGGAATATTTTTACCTGCGTCCGGCAAAAACAAATGGTGAACTGCCGACTAATTGGACATCTAAGTTTGGCGGACCTGCTTGGAGCAAATTTGGCAATACTGGTCTCTATTATCTTCACCTGTATGATCCGACTCAAGCCGACCTTGACTGGCACAACCCCGCAGTTCGACAAGAAGCCGCCAAAGTCGTCAACTTTTGGCGAGCAAAAGGAGTTCATGGTTTTCGCTTTGATGTCATCAATGTCACGGGGAAAAGTGAACAATTAGTGGATTCAACTGACCCTGTTGAAGAAAAAGCACTATATACCGATACCCCAGTGGTTCATAAATATTTAAAGGAACTTAATCACAATAGTTTTGGAAAAGATCAAAATAGTGTGACAGTCGGAGAAATGTCTTCCGCAAATGTCAAAACTTCGGTAGAATACTCTACTCCCAGTGAAAATGAACTATCTATGATTTTCACCTTTCACCATTTGAAAGTTGATTATAAAAACGGCAATAAATGGGACACTATTCCATTTGATTTTACCAAACTCAAACAAACATTATGTGAATGGCAAGAAGCAATGGATCAAGGCGGTGGATGGAATGCCTTATTTTGGAATAACCATGATCAGCCGTGGGCTTTAAATCGTTTTGGCGATCCTAACAAATACCGTGAAAAATCAGCTACAGCTTTGGCAACTGCTCTCCATTTGCTGCGTGGAACACCCTATATTTATATGGGTGAAGAATTGGGGATGATCGATCCGGATTATGATTCAATTACTGATTATGTTGATATCGAGGCTTTAAACGCCTATCGCAGTTTACAAAAACAAGGGCTGAGCTCGAAACAGGCTTTCGCACACATTCAAAAAAAGGCCCGTGATAACTCGCGCGTGCCTATGCATTGGAATAATTCCAAAAATGCTGGATTTTCAACCGCCAAACCGTGGCTCAGACCAACTGATCAAAGGCGGATCAACGTTAAAGATGAGCTAAAGCATGGCGTGATATTTAACTATTACCAACAGCTGATCAAACTCCGCAAGTCAGAAGAGCTGATTTCTGCTGGTCATTTCAAGCAACTGTTACCAGACCACCAGCAAGTTTTTGCCTATGAAAGATGGCTAGCTGACACTACTGAAAAACTAATAGTTTTAGTTAATTTTTATGGAGAACAAGCAATAGTAACATTACCGCAAGAATTAATAAAACAACGAGGCAAAGTATTTTTAAGTAACTATAAACATCATGAAGAAACACTTGAGTTACCAGCTCAAGTGACGCTTAGGCCATACGAGGCACTTGTTTATAAAACAAAATAAAACTTCAGTTCAAAAAGAGCTGCTGTTTCCCCATTTTTTAGGAAAGCAGCAGCTCTTTTTACCAGAGGCATGTCCTTATTGTTAGTCGGATTCCACAAGCCAGAAATTTTTACTTATCCAGTTAGCGCCACATAGTGCAAAATACATACTATATTGTTTTAGCTCACTAGTACCTAAGTTTTGACCGGCTTTTGTTGCGTACTTCTTTATTTTTTCTTCCACAAATAATCCGTCAATTTATCGCTGACCGCCGGATTATCGATATGCAAGCGGCTATGTTGCCCCTGCTTGCCTTTGACTTTATATTCTTCGTACGATTTTGCTCGATCATCTACTAAATAGCGTAATGATCGTACTGAAGGAACAGAAACCAAACCATCAGAATTAGTTCCATCTTCTAAATCACCATAAATATTCAATACCCGCGTATTTTTAGGAAAATCATTTCGTTGTTTTAACAATACCTTGTACTCATCATGAATTATTTTGGGTTTGCCATTTTTTCGCAAAATGTTAGCCCGCGGGGAATCATCCCATAAGCCTGCCAGTTCGCCGTTTGTCGGCTGGTTAGCATGTCCTTTGTTAATAATACCGTCATATGGTCCTGCCAGTACCACCATTTTATTGAGTCGCGGCAAATCTGGGTCCGCGCCCCAATACAACGCATAATAAACCCAAGCATAAGCTCCCATCGAGTGACCGACCACATTAAATTCTTTAAGGTCATACTTTTCTTGTAAATACATCACAATTCGCTGCAAGCCGCGCGCGTAACGAAATTCGCCAACACGATTATTATCAAACTGAACCAAAATAAGAGGATTGTTCTTCTTATGTCTCAGATTACCCTGGACTTTCAACTTATTATTTTTGGTAACATGGATCACCACTTCTTCAGTCGCTATCCGATTTTCAGCAGCTGTTCTAACTAGTGGTTCTTCAGCACGGATGCTGCTCGACCAGCCATGCATAAAAATGGTTGGAGTCGTTGACATTTCATAACCACTAGTTTTTTGTCTCTGTTGGTAAGTATGTCCAGCCCAGATCAATCCACCAGCAAATAAGAGCCCCACACCTACAAGTATTACAATTTTACTCCACTGACGCCACTTGTTAATGAATAACTCTTCCTTCCTAATGTTTTTGTAACTGAACTGCCAAACTGCAACTATCCAAAAACAACTACTGTCATCGATCTTGTGCTGTTTTTTTACGCTTGAACCTATTATTTTTTAACCATTGAATTGTCCAAGCCAAAAGAATCGGTGCTATTAAACCAACTATGATCCTGAAATACCAATTATCCGTAAAAGAAGCTAAAGTCGTTATATCAAAAGCAGCTCGATGATAAAACATAATAATATCAGTATTTTGACCGATAAATTTCAGTGGGATAAAACCACCTGCTCGTTCGATTGCTTCCGCAATAATAAAAACAACCAAACAGAGCAATGGCGGAATAATAAAAGCTTGGAAACCACTATGAATGTTTGAGGATTTCAGCCATAATACAAAATCTAACTTTCCTTTAGCATATAAATATATCAGAAAAACAAACAGCGTTAAACCCAGCCCGCCAAAAATCAATTTATTTTTCCAGTGAACCTTCGGAAATAATTTAAAGAAATAATATCCCAACAGCATCCAAAAGATTGCCAATAATGCAATTTGGGCATCCCATGGAAAAGAATAATTCCCCATGAATGTCACATCCTGTAATGATACCCCCAAAAAGAAGCAACCGATGGCGATAATAAATTGCAACCAGATATTTTTCACAAACGAAATCAACAATGTTGTCAAAAAAACAGTGATCGCGTAGGTGGTCATGTACCAAAAAACACTTAAATAATTATTTAAGGTGCTCCCACCATAAATCAACCTACCAAAATATAAAAAAGTATAGTCCCAAGACTGCTGTCGAAAGAAATGACTTAAAACGATCAATATTGAACCATTGATAAAATATGCTGTGATCAAGGGCTTGATCCGATGGCTCAGCAAATAACTCCAGCCTGCACGATCAAAAGTAATTTGCTTTAAAAAAAAACCGCCCATCATGAAAAAAAGTGGCATATGCCACCAATAAATCGCATTATAGGCCACATCTAAAGATTTTCCTGAGACATTATTTATGGCATGCCCCGCAACTACGGCAATAATACCAATACATTTTGCATAGTCGACCCAAAGTATCCTTTTCTTAGCGCCCATAAAAGTAGACTGCACCTTCTTAACTCAAAATTAACGATTTATAAAAGACCTCTTTTCTAATACCTAACTCTTAAAATATATCATTTTTTTCAAAAAAACTAATATTTAACTGCTCACTGGATCTAAAATTGAAAAAAAGTTAAGAAAAATAACCGCTAAAAATTAGCTTTTAGCACAAATAAAAATTCTTAATGGCAAAATAAAAAATACCCATTAACCTGAATTATTCATACTTTTTGTCTTAA